>NZ_JABUEX010000113.1:0-4228 GCF_013314835.1 Syntrophothermus sp. | reverse complement strand
ATCCTCTTCAAAAGGGATATTTGCTCTAATTTTAAACTCTTTATTCCGTTCGTTGGTGATTAACCGATTAGGTTGGACAAGAGCAATCGTAAGAGCGGCTTAAAAACACTACTTTTTCAGTGGTCTCAAAACGTCCCCCTGTGTCTAACCTTGTTTATTCCATGTATGAAAGTTCAATTAAAACATTATCTCCTTCGTTAGTTAAATATTGATGACCAGGTTTATTGCTTTCAATTAGCCCATCTATTAGCCCTTCATAATACTCTAAGTCATTAATATTAATTAACCACTGCAGAATCTGATTACCATCTTTAAACTCTGTAATTTTCTTATTAGGTTGTACTTTGGTTTTTATTTTCATGATCAAATCCTTCATTCCCATAATATGGGCATTTGCCATATTACTCAAACAATATTCAGGTATAATTTTATGTTTTAATTTAGACATAATTTCTTTTAATTCAATTAAATGATCAATTGAATTTGTTTTAATCATTATACTTGGCCCGTATGAGCTCTGATAATAATCGATAATTAAAGTCTTTGATGAAGATAACAATCGTATTTCCCCCTCAAATTATTAATTATTATGGATATATATTTTGCCACGGTGAATTCCATTGAGTCCACGGATTATGATCCCAGTGACCTTTTGGGTGCCAATTATCAGGTGCATGCCATCTCCACTCTCCACCTTTGGGATCAAACCACCGGGGACTAGAAGTACTAGTACCTTCCGGATATCTCCACTCCCAATTATTGTTCCAACCAGGCGGTTTCATTTTCTGGGCTTCTGCCAATTTTGCAGCCCTTGCTACCGAAATTGCTTCGCAAACAATTCCAGCATTAGCAACTACCACAGCTCCAGCAGTCTGTTTATAGGCTTGCTGTGCTTCATCAGACTTCAAATACTGAACTGTTCGAGGAACATCATTGTTCCATGTAGCCGAACAACTGGTTACCACTGTTGAAGGTATCTTTCTAATTGTTTCGACATTGGATGATGATAAATTCACTCCAAAAGCTCTAGCTAAATTCTGGTCATCTCCAATAATTCGTCCACCTATTACTAATTGTTCATTAATATTAAATGTTTCAGTATGCCCATTTAATATAGCAGTAGCAATTTGTGTATTTGGATTCCAGCTCACTGAACCACCATTAGCTATTACCCATGAACTCATTGCCACATCCTTATGCCCCGTTGGATCAATAGAGTTTATCGGGTTGTTTTTACAGTCCCTAATAGGTTCTGACTCAATGGATTGTTTCAAAGATTATTTCCTTAATTTTACCATATCCAGGCAGAAAGCAGCCTTTAACTGCTCTCTGCCTTTGCTTCTTTGGGGAAGTCCTGGGTGGGCGGGTTTATGTACTCGGTTTTGTAGGTCATCATGGACCAGATGATATTAACCAGGCGTCTTTGCACGCATTTCAAGGCCTGGCGTTTGGTTTTGCCTTCGGATATTTTCTTGTGGTAGTAGTGGTAAAAAAACGGGTTAATGATCTTCTTGTGACGACCGGCGGTCATGGTGACGATCACGGCCAGGCTGTAGAAAAGTGCGCTTAAGGTCCGGTTCCCTCGCTGGTTGGCGAATTGCACCGAGCTTTTCCCGGAAGAGTAGGTCACCGGGGCGACACCTGAATACCTAGCCAGTTTGGCGGGTGTGGGAAACCGGGAAATATCTCCTATCTCGGCAATCAGGTTGGCAGCCGTCACGTTACTAATGCCACGCATGCTTTGCAGCTTGTAGTCAAAATGCCCAAGGAAGTCGTCTAGGATAGCATCAATGGAGTCAATCTCCGAAAGGTTGTTTTTGATCTGGTTGATGGTGGATCTTACCGCTTGGTCCCGCGCTTCCTGGTAGTACACCTTGCTGTCGCCGTCATTTTCTACGCATTCGAGAATCTGCCGGGCTTTTTCCCACCTTTGCCGGGGATTGGGATGTTTCAGAATTTCGGCCAGTTCTTCAACCATAACGCCTTCAAGCCTTGAAGGTGAGGGATATGTTTCAAAGAAGGCCAGGGAACTGTGACAGTCGATATTGACAAAGAACTTGCGATAGCTGGGGTAATGGCTGGTCAGGAAGGAATGCAAGTGATTTTGTAAGGCTATGTTCATTTTGACGATGGACCGGCGCCGGGTAACCAGGCTGGTAAGTACCCAGTATTTGTCCTGGGGATCGGCGTCCGGCAACTGGTCGAAGCGATTTAAAAGGACACGTGCTGCACACTCTGCGTCTTCTGAATCCGTCTTATGAAGCACGTTACGGCTTCTTCTTTCGGCGGCCACCAGGGAAGCATTAACATGCTTAACCACCTGCTTTTTACCGGTTAAAAATACGGTCAGGTTTCTGCCATAGGCTGAAACGTCCTCCAAGCCAAAGGCTAGTTTGCTTCCTTTAGGCTTAAATTTTCTGATGGCCTGGAAGAACTCTTCGAATTTAGCCGGGGCGTTATCGAAGGTGATTTTCCCCAGCTTTTCAAAGAAGCAGTTCAGGACTACAGCACAATGGGTATCCTTGTGGCTGTCGATGCCCACATAGACATACTGCATTTTAGGGTGAAGCATTTTTCCATCTCTCCTTTGTATTTAATTTTCAAAGAACCTAAAACCATACATCCCAAATACCAGCGTTATGCCGGGTTTTCCCGGCACCGCACTAACTGATGAGTGGTTTTCTAAGCTTTCAGCATCAAGCTGTTAGCAAAAGCGTAAGTATACACTTACACCTTTGGTAACAGCTTTAAAAGGCGGGATAGTTTAAAACATCGCATACCAAGCATTGACCGTGACCGGTCTGCACAGACTGTCTCAGTGAGAACTCCCACACCTTTTAAAGCTTGAAAATGTCCTCCTTTCCACGAAAGATATCTATGTGATGGGGGCTCCTACCTACAAAAAGCCCCCTTGTTGTTAGAGTTTCTCCGGGTCCACCAAGCGGATATTTATCTCTCCGTATTCGGCCTGAACCACGAACACACTGCCGATTGTAAAGCCGAAATTTTCAAGCCAAAGACCTTTTATCTCCAGATGGGGAGTCTTTTTCTTGTTGTGCCATTCCAGCCGGACCTGCAACAAACCGCCTTTACTTGTTAAAACTTCTTTAACTACCTGGCTGTAAGTGTCAATTCCCGAGCCTTGAAGCTTAATGACGATCCTGCCCGGTTCATAATCGGCAGTAGCCAGGCTGTTGTACTCAAGGCCAATATCGTTTAGCCAGAAACCGGCCAGACGTATCCTGGGCCTGCGTTTGGGATTGCCTTTCTCGCTTCCAACGACCATTACCTTGGTGATCATGATTAACCCCTCCTAGTCCTTATTCAGATAAACCGGAACCATCCGGGGAAACGTACGCAGCAAAAGCCTTGCTAAGCCTTACGACACCGGCAATCGTACCCGTACGACGCTCCACTGCGTTCCACTCACTGTACGTGCACGCTTACCGATGCCGTAAGGCTAGCGGTCTTATGCCTCTTTTTTGAGCTTCCAGGTCTGCTTCCAGCCCTTGGACTCCAGAAAATCAGGGGTATAATACTTTGATTGGGTTCTCTTTCTGATATGCCTGCTGCGAATATTCTCCATAATGACCCGGTCCTGGCGGATGGTGAGCTTCTTGAGCCATCCCCCCTGCAAAGGCTTCTCCCATACTTCCACGGAGCAATTGGCGAAGTACATACGTAAAGCCTTCTCAATAATGACGTTGATACCGGGCAGCCCGTCGGCTGCGGCTTTCTCCCGCGCCAACTGCAGCAAGGCCGGGTCCAAAGTAGTGGTAAACTTTTCTCTCATTCGCTGATCCCCCTTAACGATTGCAGGACAATGGTGCCGTTATCGGCCACCAACATAAACTTGCTGCCTACCGTAAATCCCAGCTTCTCCACCCATTTCCCCTGGAGCCGGATTTGCGGGACGGTGACGATTTTTCCGGCTGCATTGGTGTAGCCGGATGAGGGGTAAACCCTAAGAACTTTGGAAACCATGAAATGCACTCCTCTCAAAATTTTTGAGAGGAAAAGAAAGGACGGGTGCAGGCTGTACTTACTAAACTGCGAAGCTGTGCTGGATAGTGTATAATCACGTCAAGGTTGCTGTGACAGCTAACGCTGTACGTGTGGGTAGCTCGATTACCTGCATGAGCCTGCGAGTGTTCCAGCACTCGCAGGTCACGGCGACCTTTTCTTTTTCCTCCATCGCAGATCAGCCTCCGGCTTAATCTGCTTTTGT
>NZ_JABUEX010000112.1:2500-4284 GCF_013314835.1 Syntrophothermus sp. | reverse complement strand
CTTAACGAGGGTTCTCTCGCGCGCCTTAGGATTCTCACCCCGCCTACCTGTGTCGGTTTGCGGTACGGGCACCCATTCCCTGGCTAGAGGCTTTTCTTGACAGTTTGGGTTCAGCTACTTCGGTACTTTATTTCCCTCGCCATTACTTCTCGGGGTTTTATAAGATACGGATTTGCCTGTATCTCCCCCTACCAGCTTGGACGCACTCAACCAACGGTGCGCTACGCTTACCCTCCTGTGTCACCCCATTGCTCATAGCGGTCTTGGGTGGCATCGGATTCTCAACCGATTGTCCATCACCTACGCCTTTCGGCCTCGGCTTAGGTCCCGGCTTACTCTGGGCGGACGAGCCTTCCCCAGAAAACCTTAGGCTTTCGGCGGGCAGGATTCTCACCTGCCTTCTCGCTTACTCATACCGGCATTCTCTCTTCTCATCACTCCACCATACTTCGCAGTATGACTTCGCCGCAATGAGAACGCTCCCCTACCATCGTCTAGATGTTAGATCTTGGACTTTAGACTTTAGATCTGGGGTTTGTTTTTGGGGTTATGAGTTTTTGGTGAAAGGCGGTTGTTTGCTTTCCTACTTCTTGGTATTGAGACAGATAAGCTGCTGCTTTCTCTTCTCTCATATAGCCTAGATCTTTCACCATATTTAATAATACGCAAGTCTCATTACATGATCCTAAGGCGATGGCTATGAAATGAGCAAAGTCTTTTTGTGAGTGCTTTCTTGCATAGCCTTCGGCAATATTCAGCGGAATTGATATCGCTGCCCTTCTCATTTGGCTGCCTAGTTCGTATCGTTCTTCTTCAGGAAAGTTTTTTGTTTCTTGATGAATCTTTATCGCCAGTTCGTAGGACAGTTGATATATCCTTAGGTCTTGATATCCTTGCTTCATAACTCCTTTTCCCCTATCTAACATCCAACGTCTAACATCTAACATCTAGACGATCCGTGATTTCGGTGCTACGCTTTAGCCCCGTGTATTTTCGGCGCAGAGCCACTCGACCAGTGAGCTATTACGCACTCTTTGAATGGTGGCTGCTTCTAAGCCAACATCCTGGTTGTCTGGGCAACTCCACATCCTTTTCCACTTAGCGTAGACTTCGGGACCTTAATCGACGGTCTGGGCTGTTTCCCTTTCGACTACGGATCTTATCACTCGCAGTCTGACTCCCAAGGTTAAATTTACGGCATTCGGAGTTTGAGAAGGTTCGGTAACCTGGTAAGGCCCCTAGCCTATTCAGTGCTCTACCTCCCTAAATCATTCCTTGAGGCTAGCCCTAAAGCTATTTCGGGGAGAACCAGCTATCTCCGGGTTCGATTGGCATTTCACCCCTACCCACACCTCATCCGCCGACTTTTCAACGTCGGTCAGTTCGAGCCTCCATTGAGTTTTACCTCAACTTCACTCTGGACATGGGTAGATCACCCGGTTTCGGGTCTACGGCAACGAACTATTCGCCCTCTTCAGACTCGCTTTCGCTTCGGCTCCGTTTCTTCAACTTAACCTCGCTCGTTACTGTAACTCGCCGGTCCGTTCTACAAAAAGTACGCCGTCACCTGGCACTTAACTACCAGGCTCCGACTGTTTGTAGGCATACGGTTTCAGGTTCTTTTTCACTCCCCTCCCGGGGTGCTTTTCACCTTTCCCTCACGGTACTGGTTCACTATCGGTCGCTAAGGAGTATTTAGCCTTGGGGGGTGGTCCCCCCGGATTCCCACGGGGTTCCTCGTGTCCCGCGGTACTTGGGATCCTTTCAGGAGGTTTCGCTTTTTC
>NZ_JABUEX010000111.1:0-4382 GCF_013314835.1 Syntrophothermus sp. | reverse complement strand
CTTTTTTTCTTTACGCTATAATTATACACGGTAAAACTGCAGGGGAGTAGCTCAATTGGTAGAGTAGCGGACTCCAAATCCGTTGGTTGCAGGTTCGAGTCCTGTCTCCCCTGCCAGAAAAATCAATAATGGCAAGGCTTCCGGGGCTGGAAGCACTTGCCATTTTCAGTTTCTAAGGGGAATTTGAGAAAAAGTTGAGAAAATAATTTCAGGTCAGTTTATCCCCGCCATAATCTCGTCAATCTTGTCAGCAGCTTCCTTCTGCATACCCTGCATGAGGTGGCCGTATAAGTCCATTGTAATGCCGATGTTTGAATGTCCCAGCCTTTCAGAAATAACCTTGGGGTGCACTCCTGCCTTAATCAAAAGGCTGGCGTGGGTGTGGCGTAAGGTGTGGAAGGATATTTCTAAGCCGCAACGCTTCGCCATTGTTACGAAGTAGCTGCCAAATGAGGTTGACTTGATGGGTGATCCGTCCTCTCTGCAGCATACCAGGTCATACTGCTTCTGGTACAGTTCGCCAAAGGCAAGCATGTTCTTCTTCTGTTCCAGCCGGTGTTTCTTCAACTCCCGGATTAGATTCTTCGGCAGGTCTATCGTTCTCTGGCTACCTTTGGTCTTCGCTTTTGGCCGGATTCTTATCTCCCTGTTAACGGTTTGCAGGGTCTGCCTTATCGTCAACGTCTCCCGCTTGAAGTCTATGTCCTGCCAGCGCAGACCGAGGACCTCTCCCATCCTCATCCCGGTGTTGATGGCGATATATGCCGGTAGGTAGAGATAGGTTCCTTTTATGCCGTTAAGCAGGGTCTCGATTTCCTCTTCATCGAGGAATACCATGTCCCTGGCTTCTTCATCCAGTTCGCTGGCCTGCTTCGGTGGGTCAACCGCGTCCGCCACATTCCGGCTTACAAGTTCCCATTTTACCGCCTGGTTTAACGCCAGGTGTATCAGCCTGTGGAAGTGCCTCACTGTGTTCGCGGTGAGGCCCGTCCCCTTCGTTTTCTTGCCATCCTTCCGCCCCTCCTTCAGGGACTTGGAGTAAAACTCCCGTAAGTGCGCGGTGATAGTTTGGCTAGAGGAATATGCCCAAGTTCCGGCTTCAGGTGGTGTTCAATGATAGAAATGTAGCTCTCCAGGGTGCGCGGCGCAAGGTTGGTTCTCCCATAGTCGTTAAGCCATCTGTCCAGGTATTCTCCAAAGGTTATCTTTTCAGGATTAATGTTGATACCCTTCTTAAATTGGGTAATCAGTTCGGCAAGCCGCGCTTCCGCCTCTCTCTTTAATCCCTTAACCGTCTCCTGGTATTTGTCGTACCTTTTTTTAGCCTCATTCCACCCCAGGCTGATGGTGATTCTCCAGGAGTCCTTTCCCTGTTTTCTGATACTTCCCCTCATTGTTCTTCCTCCCTAAACTTTGCGGTATCAGCCAGCCGCGTTCCCTTACGCAAGCTCCATTCGCTGTTCCCTTTTTCCTTAAACATTCTCTTCTGCTTATATTTTGGTTTTACCTTACCGAAGATAGCTATAACCAAAAACACTACGAAAGCTTTAAATAAATAAGTTGTTTGAAATAGGTTCAGAGAGATCAACACTTGAGAAAAATGCGCAAGCTATTACAGCGCTAATAGCGGCAAAGGCGATAGCACCGGATCTGCTATAGGGCTTAAACCCCTTACGCACAATAAACAAAAGCAGGATAGCAATAGGTATTGATTCTCCTATCAATTCTCCTATCAGTTCAGGTGTCATTTTTCTACCTCCAATCTGTCGGTTCGCAAAAGTTATTGAAACTGTTCCGGCGTGCAGGAACGCCTGTTAATCTTAATCCATTCAACTATTATTCATTCTCCCTTCCCATCGTCTCCCTCCTAAAGCAGTTTCGCTGCTAAAAACGCTACCAGGAGAATTCCTGCCAGCGACGGAGGCAACACCAACCGTATTCGCGCCAGAAACCTTTCATTCGCCGTCCTCCTTTTCCTCCGGGACGTAAACTAGTAAATCACCGGGCTGGCAGTTGAGGGCCTTACAGATTTTGTTGAGGACATCCACCTCAATCGCTGAAACCCTCCCATGGTAGTACCTGCTTACGGTGTCCCTGCCTATGTTCGCATGTTCGGCAAGGTCTTTGATTCGCCACTTCTTTTCTGCCATCTTTAGATGGACTCGGAATTCTATCATGTTGCTTCCCTCCTTCTTTCTGCAATTGTAACACAACAAAAAGTTTTCTGCAATCGGCAAAAAGGTGTTGACGAGGAGGAAGGTATGTGGTATTATGAAGGCAAGAAGCAACACAATGCTGGTTGCTATCCACACAAGATTCAAGGGAGGCTGATACCATGTTGGCGAATCTGGTGGCGCAGGCGAAGGTCCTGCCGGGGGAAATCGAAAGGCTTACGCTGGAGCTGGCAAGCAAGAAGCAGGCCCTCCACGAGTTGCTCGCCCTCCGGAGCCAAAGGGAAGCGGAAATCGCCGGAGAGGTGGCGAACGAGACGAACGGGGACGGCAAGAAGAGGTTCCCGAACGAGGAGGCGAGGAAGGCCGAAATCGCCAGGCGGCTGGCGCAGGATGCATGGTGGCAGGATTCGGAGAAGTACCTCAAGGAAATGCGGAGTGAACTGGTGGAGCTTGAGGCAAGGCTGGAGAGGTCAAGGTACGAGCACCGGACGGCAACAACCCTCCTGAACCTCCTGGCCGCAGGAATCCAGGCCGGGAACCAGGCGGTAATCGAAGCGGTGCTCCAGGAGCAGGAGAGGCCGCAGGAGGACCGGAAGGAGCAGGCCCTGGCAAACTTCATCAACGGCCTGAAGGGGGAAATCCCCCAGGAGCAGCCCCCGCAGGAGCAGGAAAAGCAGAACGGCAACGGCCTGAAGGAAGCAAAAGTCAGGGTCCTGGAGGCCAGGCCGGGGAAGTCCGAAGGCACCATCAGGGCCTGGTGCGAAACCGGGGACGGTGAGAAGGTGGCGGTGTTCGGCAAGAACGGAGCAGGCAAGAAGCTGGCAGGCAGCGTGGGGGAGGTGATAAACGTCAGGTACAAAGAGGGAGACTACGGCTGGTTTGCGGTGAAGGTGGGATAGGCCTGGGTGATTACCCAGGCCCTCGGGGAGCAGGTGAGGTTTCCGAGGCCCGTCCTGCTCCCCAGGTGGTTATTTGACGGGCACATTAAAAATTCCTGCCGAAAGGGGGTAAAAAAGAGTGAAGGTGAATGCAGATCGGGAACAGACAGCTTTGGCAAAGGATTTTACTGAAGCGTTCGAGGAGCTTGTTTATTTGCGGGTAGAAGATGTTTCCCTGCTAGCGAACGCAGAAGGGCTCGACAGGAAACGCCAAGACGCCTACGAAGAGCTAAAGGAAAAACTCGGCCAGGGGGATGCTTACCGCTTGTACAGCCAGATTGAAGAAACTTATAATTTCGAAATCGCCATAGTACGGGGGAAGGCCTACAAGCGTGGCTTCTTCGATGGTTTGCGACTGGTCCTGATGGCTATGGCTGCGAGCGGGGAATAAAACCGGGGCCGGGCATAGACCCGGCCTTCGTCCTTTCCCAATTTGACGCAGGCGTATTGTGTAGCATCACGAAAAGAAAGCACATATTTTGCCTGTATTGAGCAAAAAAAGGAGAGTAATATATAATTACCTGCTGGGGAGATACGCCCTTCTCAGGCCAAAATAAAGGCTTTATAAAGGCTTTCGGAATGGGTGGGTACGGGTATCCCGTCTTTTTGAGTGGCCCTGGTTTGACCCAGGAAAGGTTGGGTAAACCGCATGGAAACCACTGCGAAAAAACGACAAGCTTACCGAAAGGAATTCGTATACAAGTATTCCAAAAACTCTCCAGATTTTCAATCTCTAGGACTTCTCCGAACCTGACCCGCGCTGCATACTTGGCAGTATGCGAAACCGCCACCTAGCAGCCCGTGTTAGTAATAAGGTTTATTGAGCAAGCAAAAAGCTCTTTGACAACCGGAAATGGCGGAAACTGCCGCCGGTCAGGGAGAGATTCCTTTCAGGTTCCGGAAAACGCCGGCCGGAACCTGATTCCAGCTCTAAAAAGCTTGATCAGGTTGTGTACAGCACACTCGAAGCGCCAGGAAGAGCGCACTTTAGCAAGGCGGCGCAAAAGGAACTGCCTTAAGCCCCGCCCCTCCTTGATCTGACCCAGGACAGGTTCAACCGAGGTCTGCCTCAATTTGTAACGGGCCCTTCCCCTTTTGGTCCTCAGTTTCCGGCGCATGCGGTCCTTCAGGGTATAGTTTTTAGGGATCCTTCCTCTTGGGGAGGAGGCATTTCGCCACTGGCTGTGCTTTATCTTGTCAGGGGGGATCAAGGCTTCGATCCGACGCCTGGCCAGTTCTTCCAGATTCTTTTCGCTAAAGTAACCGGCAT
>NZ_JABUEX010000110.1:0-4384 GCF_013314835.1 Syntrophothermus sp. | reverse complement strand
AGCACCCCGCCTGGGGAGTACGGCCGCAAGGTTGAAACTCAAAGGAATTGACGGGGGCCCGCACAAGCGGTGGAGCATGTGGTTTAATTCGACGCAACGCGAAGAACCTTACCAGGGCTTGACATCCTCTGACAGCATATGAAAGTATGTTTTCTACCTTCGGGTAGACAGGGAGACAGGTGGTGCATGGTTGTCGTCAGCTCGTGTCGTGAGATGTTGGGTTAAGTCCCGCAACGAGCGCAACCCTTACGTTTAGTTGCTAACGTGTAGAGGCGAGCACTCTAGACGAACTGCCGTTGACAAAACGGAGGAAGGTGGGGATGACGTCAAATCATCATGCCCCTTATGTTCTGGGCTACACACGTGCTACAATGGCCGGTACAAAGGGAAGCGAAGCCGCGAGGCGGAGCAAATCCGGTAAAAGCCGGTCTCAGTTCGGATTGCAGGCTGCAATTCGCCTGCATGAAGTCGGAATCGCTAGTAATCGCAGGTCAGCATACTGCGGTGAATACGTTCCCGGGCCTTGTACACACCGCCCGTCACACCACGAAAGCTGACAACACCCGAAGCCGGTGACTTAACCCGAAAGGGAGAGAGCTGTCGAAGGTGGGGTTGGTGATTGGGGTGAAGTCGTAACAAGGTAGCCGTATCGGAAGGTGCGGCTGGATCACCTCCTTTCTAAGGAGAATATTGGGACGTGAGACATGAGACGTGAGACGTGAGAATGTAAAGACAGACCTCAAGGGTCAAAAAGACCCAAAAGGAATGCCTGAGAATCCCACGTCCAACGACCCACGACCCACGACCAATAATCCTAGGTCGGTACATCCATTCGGCAGACAGGTGTAGGTGCGAATTTATTCGCACAAACAAACCGCCTGCCGAAGCCACTGTTTAGTTTTGAGAGACCAGTGAGAGGCGATAAGCCTCTCATTAAAAGTCTCATCTTGGTAGTAAGTGGTAGGTGGTTAGTGGTTGGGATAGAAGGAATTCGCGGATGCGAATTCCAACAAGCAGCCCAACGACCAAAGGCCAACCACCAACGGCCAAAACGTTCTTTGAAAACTGCACAGCGTAGGAGAACAAGTAGCTAGAGCAAAGAGTTCTAGTAGCGCGAATTAGGTCAAGTTATAAAGGGCATACGGTGGATGCCTTGGCGCACATGGGCCGAAGAAGGACGTGGCAAGCTGCGAAAAGCTACGGGGAGCCGCAAGCAGGCTGTGAGCCGTAGATATCCGAATGGGGCAACCCGGCGGGGGCGAACCCCCGTCACCGTACACTGAACACATAGGTGTACGGAGGGCACCCGGCGAACTGAAACATCTTAGTAGCCGGAGGAAGAGAAAGAAAGATCGAACCCCCCAGTAGCGGCGAGCGAAGAGGGGCGAGCCCAAACCCGGCACTCAACCGAGCAGGAGAGGGATAGACAGGACTGAAGTAACCGACACCTTTGGTCCATGAACATATCCTTCAAATGCTGGGTTGAGTGCCGGGGGTTGCGGGACTCTCATGATAGAGGCAAGTAGATCTAGTCGAAGCGGTCTGGAAAGGCCCGGCACAGAAGGTAACAGCCCTGTAGGCGAAAGGTCGAACGTTTCAGAGAGGATCCCAAGTACCGCGGGACACGGGGAATCCTGTGGGAATCAGGGAGGACCACCTCCCAAGGCTAAATACCCAGTGCGACCGATAGTGAACAAGTACCGTGAGGGAAAGGTGAAAAGCACCCCGGGAGGGGAATGAAATAGAACCTGAAACCGTATGCTTACAAGCAGTCAGAGCACTATTTAGTCGTTGGTGGTTAGTGGTTAGTGGTTGGGGATTTTGGGTCATGCTAACGGGTCAAAAGACCCCAAAAAGCTACCCAGAAAACCAACGACCAATTACTAACCACCAACGACCAAAGTGTGATGGCGTACTTTTTGTAGAACGGACCGGCGAGTTACATCCAGCGGGCGAGGTTAAGCGGGAAAGCGCGGAGCCGGAGCGAAAGCGAGTCTTAAAAGGGCGAATAGTCCGTTGGAGTAGACCCGAAACCGGGTGATCTACCCATGTCCAGAGTGAAGCTAAAGTAAAGTTTAGTGGAGGCTCGAACCGACCGTCGTTGAAAAGGCGGCGGATGAGGTGTGGGTAGGGGTGAAATGCCAATCGAACCCGGAAATAGCTGGTTCTCCCCGAAATAGCTTTAGGGCTAGCCTTGGGAATGAATACCGGAGGTAGAGCACTGACTGGGCTAGGGGTCTTCACCGATTACCGAACCCAATCAAACTCCGAATGCCGGATATTTGGATCCCAGGAGTCAGACTACGGGTGCTAAGATTCGTAGTCAAGAGGGAAACAGCCCAGACCGTCGGTTAAGGTCCCAAAGACAGGCTAAGTGGAGAAGGATGTGGAGTTGCCCGGACAACCAGGATGTTGGCTTAGAAGCAGCCATCATTTAAAGAGTGCGTAATAGCTCACTGGTCAAGTGGCTCTGCGCCGAAAATGTAACGGGGCTAAAGCCTGTCACCGAAGCCACGGTTCTCGAGGTTCGAAGTTCGAGATTCGAAGTTCGAAAGGAAAAGCAAATGATAAAGGATTACCACGACCTTGAAGTCTATAAGAGGTCGTATGGGCTCGCTTTAAGAGTCCATAAGATATCATTACAATTTCCTAGACATGAGATGTATGAGATTGGAAGCCAGTTGCGAAGAGCCGCTATATCCATACCGCTAAACATAGCAGAGGGATATGGTAGAAAGAAGCACGTCAACGACTTTAAAAATTTCTTAATAAACGCACTGGGTTCATGTAATGAAGTATCAGTCCTGATCGAGATGGTTAAAGACTTGGGATATAATATACCAGAATATGAAGAATTGAACGAGGAATACGACCATCTAGGAAGGCAACTGAACAAACTCATACAGACATGGAAATAATCGAACATCGAACTTCGAACTTCGAACTTCGAGAAGGTAGGGGAGCGTTCCGTATGCAGGGAAGCTATACTGTAAGGAGTAGTGGAGCGTACGGAAGTGAGAATGCCGGTATAAGTAAGCGAGAAGGCAGGTGAGAATCCTGCCCGCCGAAAGCCTAAGGTTTTCTGGGGAAGGCTCGTCCGCCCAGAGTAAGCCGGGGCCTAAGCCGAGGCAGAAATGCGTAGGCGATGGAGAATCGGTTGAGAATCCGATGCCACTGGCAGCCGTTTGAAGGATGGGGTGACACAGGAGGGTAAGCTGAGCGCGCGGATGGAAAAGCGCGTCCAAGGTGGTAGGGTGAGAGTTAGGCAAAACCGGCTCTCGTATAAGCCTGAGAACTGAAGGGGAGCGAAATTAAGTAGCGAAGCAGCTTCAGCCCAAACTGTCAAGAAAAACCTCTAACGAGGCAAGCCAGTGCCCGTACCGCAAACCGACACAGGTAGGCGGGGTGAGAATCCTAAGGCGCGCGAGAGAACCCTCGTTAAGGAACTCGGCAAAATAACCCCGTAACTTCGGGAGAAGGGGTACCCCGTTAGCGTGAGAACTTTTACAGGAGGAGCGCGAGGGGGTCGCAGAGAAAAGGCCCAAGCGACTGTTTACCAAAAACACAGGTCCCTGCTAAATCGGAAGATGACGTATAGGGGCTGACGCCTGCCCGGTGCCGGAAGGTTAAGAGGAAGGCTTAGTCGAAAGGCAAAGGTCCGAATTGAAGCCCCGGTAAACGGCGGCCGTAACTATAACGGTCCTAAGGTAGCGAAATTCCTTGTCGGGTAAGTTCCGACCCGCACGAAAGGCGTAACGATTTGGGCACTGTCTCAACGAGGGGCTCGGTGAAATTGTAATGCCGGTGAAGATGCCGGCTACCTGCGACAGGACAGAAAGACCCCGTGGAGCTTTACTGCAACCTGACATTGGGTTTTGGTATTTCATGTACAGGATAGGTGGGAGACAGGGAATTCAGGACGCTAGTCTTGGAGGAGTCGACGTTGGGATACCACCCTTGGAGTATTGAAGTTCTAACACAGCGCCGCAAATCCGGTGCGTGGACAGTATCAGGCGGGCAGTTTGACTGGGGCGGTCGCCTCCCAAAAGGTAACGGAGGCGCCCAAAGGTTTCCTCAGCGCGGTTGGAAATCGCGCGATAGAGTGTAAAGGCAGAAGGGAGCTTGACAGCGAGACAAACAGGTCGAGCTGGGACGAAAGTCGGGCTTAGTGATCCGGCGGTATCGAGTGGAAGAGCCGTCGCTCAACGGATAAAAGCTACCCCGGGGATAACAGGCTTATCTCCCCCAAGAGTCCATATCGACGGGGAGGTTTGGCACCTCGATGTCGGCTCATCGCATCCTGGGGCTGTAGTAGGTCCCAAGGGTTGGGCTGTTCGCCCATTAAAGCGGTACGTGAGCTGGGTTCAGAACGTCGTGAGACAGT
>NZ_JABUEX010000109.1:0-4435 GCF_013314835.1 Syntrophothermus sp. | reverse complement strand
CCAGATTGGCCAGATGGCCGCTTCTATTAGAGTTGAAACTAATTTGCCTCTGCCCGATGCGCTCATCATTGCCACGGCTAAGGCAGCTGGTTGCGATGCAATTATTGGAAACGATCAATCCTGGTCCAGAATTGATACGCCGGAGGTACTCCTTCTTGATGATTATGTTCATGTGCTGTAGGGAGAAGTTTTGGCCGCAGGACTCCAGGTACAGGACTCCGGATTACTGTAAAAAATTTTCGGGAAAAGGGCGGGGAGGAGATCCACCAGAGGGGCGCCTAGCCATCATCTGTCTGCTTGTGAAGAGGGCCTGTGCTGTGTCGAGGTTGCTCTATGACAAGAAGGCTCCCTGTAGTTACGGCGAAAGAAGTAATCCCGGGCTGCAGAACGCATAATCACTGCTGTCGTTTTCCCTGACGACCATTGTTATGTCAGGTTCAAAACTGCATCTGCCTTTATGCTTGATCTTGATTACTTTCTTGCTGTACAGGGCTGGCTTGCCGGAGAAGGAGAAGGACTTTATGGCGATTCCGGAACCCCAGGCGACTAAAGTATGGAGAAACATAGATTCTAGGGGCAATGGAAGGCCTAGAAGTCAATTTTGAAATGTGGGGCAAGTGAATGGGGGAGTTAATAGAAAAGTTCAGGCGTTTTGCCACGTCTGGGGAAGTCGGGCTGTATAATTCCTGTTCGATCACGAGCGTTGTTCTTACTTCGAGAAAAGACAGGCTTCACAGGAATGTTTTTACTATTGCTGTTTTCGAGGAACTGCCCTTTCGGAATGATCGCCTGCGGTATCACACAGAGCGTCCGGTCAGGATTTCCAAAGATTTGAGCCTGGGTGTTGTTTCCCAGAGGGTAACTGTTGATGATGCCGTGAACCTCTACGAGCGGCTGGCCAGGAAAGGGAGATGGCAGCAACCCAGTTGCCCTGAACTTCAAGTTGCGAAGCTGACGCCTCTGGAGCCGGTTTTTGTGCCCTGCACTCCTGGTGTTCCCATTCACGGTGTTCTGAAGAATCCCCACCGCTACGCGAGCTACCTTTTCGAGTTTTTCAGTGAGCAGAAGGAGCTTTATCGGGAGTTGAATCCCAACTATTTCCGCGGTGATGTAACATCTCTCCAGAGAAAGGTTAACTCGGCAGTTCAAGATGTTATTCCCATTGATCTGGAATTTATTGAGGACCGCTGGGAAAACATTATTTTTCAGTTTCCCGTTAATCTGCTGAAGGTTGATGTGTGGGGAGACAGAGATGGTAAGCATATCTGGGTTGCCACCCGCTGGCATCCCGAGCTAGAACGCTCCCGGCAAGAAGTGAGAATTGAGAGTTGGGTTACTTTCGACGAAACGATTCTCGGGAGGACTGCGGTGACAACAGCGGAACCTCTTACGAGGTTGCACGTTGGTTCAACTGCTGGCAGGATAACCGTCCGGATTTCTACAAAAAGCGGCGAAATCACTTTGTATGAAAAGTCTCTTCACTTAGTTAACCGTGTGGCGATATCTGTGCGCCTTGTGCATCCGGAGAAGATCACGATCAACGTGCCGCCCTACGGGAAGCGCCGCCCAGGGTTTTCCTATACTGTGCAGCCTGTTTCCGGGGATGTCGTGAAGGCAGGAGCCTTTTCCGATTGGCGGACATGGGTTAGCAAGAGGGTGAATCTTGCTTCCAAAAGAGCGTTAGAAAGACGCCTGGAATTCGTGCAGTACGGGGTGGGCGGCAGGAACGAGTGGACAAGGGCACTAAGCGATCTCCGGCAGCTGATTACCTGGCACGGGGAGAACGGGGTTTATCTTTGGGACCCTTACGCTACCGCCAACGATATCCTTGCGACTCTTTTCGCTTGTGAATTCAGCGGCGTTCCCTTAAGGGTTATCACTTCATACAGCAAGCAGGTTAAGGGCTTGGCCGCCGATGGCGTCAAAATTTGTAGTTATCAAGACTGGGTGGCCTATTTGAAGGGCGAGCTTGCGGAGGCCCTGAAGCAGAGGAAGGTGAACCTGGAGGTCCGCTGCCAGCACGGCCGGCACGGGTGGAAGTTTCACGACAGGTTTTTGCTCTTCCCGGGCCGTGAGCCTAAAGTCTGGTCGCTCGGGTGTTCGGTGAACGCGCTTGGCCTTTCGCACAGCATCCTGATGAAGGTTGCTCACCCCCGGCCTGTGCTGGAGGCCTTTGAAAACCTTTGGGAGGCGCTTGCTCAGTGCATCGTGTGGCCCTAGAAAAGGTTTATTTGGAGCGGAAGCTTGCCCAGAACGCTTGGCGCGCGAGGGTGATTGAGAAACTCCAAGGAGATGTGACTCTTTTGCTGAGAGAAGGTGGCACCTACGAGCAGTACCGCGAGGAATACGTAAGCTTTGCTGGCCAGAAAAGAAACGCACTTGTAAGTCTGCTCAACGGCGTAACGCCTGACCTGGTTGAGCTGAGTTCCGGCGGGGGAGAGCAGTTCGGAAAGGAAGGCCCCTGGAAATTGAGGCTGGTCCTCGGGGGGCTTTTTCATTTCGCGTGCCTTAGAACCCGGGAAGCTCTGGTAGAGCTTGCTGCTGTATTCTGTCTCCTCGAACTGCCTTACGTAGCGTTGCGAGTTGTCCTGCAAGCGCAGCCACAGCTACTGAAGCTGGTGCAGGACTCCCTCGCGGAGTGTTTGAACAACGGACTCCCCTTTAGCTACAAACTTTCCCTTAAGACAGAAGCCAGGGGAACCTTCGAGGAGCGGGCTTTACGTGAATACGAAGAAGGACTGAGAGAAGAGGACCTCTCAAAGGTTTCTTGCCTGATGAAAGCCTTGCGACACCAGCGCATGGATTACCTGCACGGGCCGTACGCCGTGATTCTAGCCCTCGTTTATTACTGTGATCGAGCTCTTTTCGCCCGGTTGGTGGCTGCAGCGGCAACTCCTGCCTTCATCAACCTGATTTGTCAGGATCCAGAATTCGCCTTTGACCTGGAATTACTCTGGAAGATCGCCGAGCATGGCGGGCTGTGGGCGAGGGTTGAAGTGTTCCACCATTTGGTTGATTTATTGCGCGCCTGCCGCGAAGTGAGGCTAGTGCCAGCCGAGAAGAAAGAGGCTGCCCTGGCGCGGGCCTTTCGGAGGTTGATTGCAGTCTACCTAGGGAGGGTGCTTATTCTCCTGGTGGCAACAAAAAAGCCAGGATTGCTTGGCTATATCCTCGATACTGTTTCAGCTGTTTATCTTAACCCTGGCGACCGTTTTTCGCTCTACTTTCTGGGGAAGTACGTTGGTAGGAGCATTTCTCTTTACCTCTCGGAAGCTGCTCTTGAGCAAGAGCTTGCCGGCTGGGAGCCGTGCCGTTCTGCCTGGGGCCTCATGTATTTGCTTTACGGCGCACAGGCGGCGCTGGAAAAAAGAAGCGTGGAGCTGCTGTGCGCTTTGAATCGAGTGCTGCTCAGGAAATGGCTTGCCCTGGTTTGGAAAGCCTACCGGGATTCTGCCGAGCACGATGCTTCGTTGTTACCCTTTACGGCTTTGGACCTTGCTGTGGGGAACGCGCTGGCACAAAGGTGGAAGACGAGGAAAAATTCGGTGCGGTTTCTCAAGGGCCTCTGCCGCAGGCTGCAGGCGGTAGAAGGAATTTGGCTTGAAAGTTCAGAAGCAGAGGAACGGAAAAAGAGGGCTCTTTATGCAGGGATCTTGGCTCATGCCAGGGCCTGGGCGTTGCTTCCTCCGGATGAGGTTGTGGGCCCAGCAGTTCCCGCAATTGATTTCGTTCGGGGATACATAGCAGACCGGCGGAACTGGGAGCGGGTGCCCGGCAGGGATAATAAGTTAGAAATGCCTTCCTACTTCATGGAAATCCAAAAGGCTTATGGACTTGGGCTTTAGCCTCTGGGGGCTCGAGCCCGGGTATCAGCGGGCTTTTGCTAGAGGAAGCGTCCCCGGCTACCTGGAGCGCGCTGTTCCTCGGGCTGGACCGGGCGGAGACTGGCTAATTCTTCGCCCCAGTTCCGGGCGTGGAAACCTGCCGCGCGCAGTGATGGAGGCGATGGCGGCGGGCAAGCCGGTCGTGGCGAGCGGCGTGCGGCCTACCCGCGACCTCGTGCCGCCCGAGGAAAACAAGGGGACGGTTCTCATGTTTGCGGTAGGCAAGGGTAAGTGACGAGGACAGCTTCGAGATTGTCTTCCCCTTCCTGGATGTTCTAAATTTCCGGTTTTACAAACTGGAGTTAAAAAAACTCGACTGGCGGGAGGACATCCATAGCGACAATCCGGTAGCAGCGGCGCTGTTAAGCAAAATGGGCTTCCGGCCGGAAGAAAGGGTCCGTGTAAAGCTGGAATTCCTGCGCATGCTGGCCCGGATGAAGCTGGACCCGGCCCGGATGGAGTTGCTGGCCGCTTTTTTCGAGGCCTACCTGAAGCTGAACCGCGAGGAAGAAGAACAGCTTTACCGGGAATTGGGTAAAATGGACAAAAAG
>NZ_JABUEX010000108.1:0-4439 GCF_013314835.1 Syntrophothermus sp. | reverse complement strand
CCCCAGGTCCCTGCGGCCAAAAGTGTAGACAGGCTTCCCGTAGTCCCGGTAGAGGAGGTTCCCCTTGCCCAGAGTGCACCCGGTCACAACCTGAACGGCGTCGACCCCGCAGGCATCTGTCTCTACGACCGCCACCAGTTCTTCATCCGGAGCGCGCCGCGCCCCAAGCTCCCGCAATCCGGCCCGGGCCGCCCGGTACCCGAAAGCAAGCCCCGCGCAAACATGACCGTGAAACTCAACCGTCTTTTCCCAATCAGTCTTTTCCCGGCACATCACTTGTCTCCTCCTTTTTTTATATTAATCAACCACTGCCCCTGCCACAGCCAAAACCCTGTTCCATGACCTCTGGCCGAAGGCAAAACCGCGGTGAAGTAAAGCGTGACAAACTGCAGTACCCGAAAACCTGTGAGCAGGCACCAGACCGGCGGGGCTTACGAAGAGGCGAGGTAGGAAAGCTTGGCATCGCTCAACGAATGGTGGTCGAACATAAACGTCCAGCCGGCGTAGACCGAAGCGCGGTAAACGTAGTAGGGCGTCGGGTAGTAAAGGGGCAATTCTGGAAGATCCTCCGCCAGGGCTTTCTGGAGCTTTGCCACGAGATTCCGACGTTTCACGGGATTGGTTTCGTGAAGCTGTTCTTTTGCCAGGCGCTCCACCGTGGGATTACAGTACCCCTGGACCCCTCCTGCCGGAGGCCCCGCGCCCTTTGCTGATCTGGTAAACCTTTCTCTTAAATAATCAGGGTCATTGCCCCAGCCCCCCTCCCCGGTGACTGCCAGTTCGTATTTTCCCTGCTTTACCAGAGAGTCCCTGCTTTTGGGAGCCGTGCTGGTGATCTTTAATTCGATCCCCGCCTTTCGAAGCTGCTGCTTGAGCAATTTCCCGAGCCGGGCATCCCCCTGCGCCAGCAGAAGCTCGAAGGCCAGCCGGTTGCCCCGGGCGTCCTCCCTAATCCCGTCCCCGTCACGATCATACCAGCCCAACTGCTCTAAGAGTTCAACGGCTTTCCGGAGATTGTAGCGATACTGGGGAACATTCGGATTGTACCAGATGTGGTCAGGAGGGAGAATGCCGGGGTTGCCCGGGAGGGCGGCACCCTGCGCGCACTTCTCCACCAGTTCCTTCCGGTCGATGGCAAAGGCAAGCGCCTGCCGGAATTCCCGGGATCTGAGCACCGGCCTCAGGTTCAGGTTGAAGATCAGGCGGTAGCCCCAGTAGCCCGGGCCCCTCGCGATATGGCAGCCTGGTTTGCTTTGAAACCGCTCGATGAAATCAGGAGGAACCGCAGCCAGATCAATCTTCCCCTGCTCCAGCGCGAGCGCCTCATCTTCGACAGGCACCATCTCAATGACATCGACGCAGGGTTTGGGCCCCCAGAAGTCCCGGTTCGCTTCAAAACGGTAAGCACCCTCTTCCTTGCTGTAAGAAGCCAGGCGGTAGGGCCCTGTTCCGACAACGGCACGGGGTTCCGTAAAGTGATAGGGATCTGCAACGCCCTTCCAGATGTGCGCGGGGAGGATCGGGAAGCCGGCCAGTTTGTAAAGAAATGCGGCACTGGGCCGGGACAGCCGAAACCTTACAGTGTGTTCATCCAGGCTCCTGACTTCGTCAACCAGTGCAGGATCAATGCCCCAGGCCCGCGGGTGCTTCCGGGCATACTCCCAGCTGAACACCACGTCCCCTGCCGTGAAAGGTTTGCCGTCCTGCCACCTGACATTTTTCCGCAGGTGAAAGGTATAAACCCTTTCCCCGCTCACCTCCCATTTAGCCGCAAGCCAGGGAATAATGCCTCCTTCATCCTTTTCCAGGAGACTATCAAAAACTAGGAGCATTTTGTAATACCCCGGCCCCCGCTCGCAGTGGGCATAAGGACTTGGGTAACCCCAGTCCCCTCCCGCCAGCCGGACGACCACCGGCTTCTCCTCTCCCGCCCGGGAGCCGACCGGCTGCCGAGAGGTGCAGCCGGCTACCAAAACCAGGCAAAAGGCGAGAATTAAAGGCATACAAACTGTTTTTCGAAAATCGCCAAATGCCAGACAACCCCCCTCCCCCCGCTCAAGCAGCCCTCAAAAACGGTCAACAACTCTGAAGAAAAATAAAAACCTTGCAAGCCAGGCCTTTGTAGTTAAGTTGCAGATGGTTATATTCGCCGGGGCTCTGCTAATTCCTGCTCTTCCACTTGTATCTTCAATGGAGAAAATTCCAGACGGTGCCGTCACGGCGATGGGTGGCTTCAAACTAAAACCGGACCCGGGGAGATCCATCGCCTGACGACGCCTGACGACCACCTCGATGAGCAGATTGTTTTCAATCAACCTGCCATCGGCCCGCTTTTGAGTTCTCAATGAGTAGGATACAAAAGATTGGGGCAATAATAAACCCAGGGAATACCCTAGAGGAAACAACATAGAAAAAACTCCCCCTGGCCTGCAAAGGGTTCGGGGAATCAGGAAGGACGGAAAAATGCGGGAAATCAGCATCAATCTCGGCCCCTCCATCGAGCAGGGGGACCTGGAGATCGTCAGGGCGGCGGCCTCCCATCTGAAGCCGGGCGACCACCTGACCCTGAGCCTGGAGGCCGCCGACGCCCACGAAACGGACCGGCTCCTTGCCTTGCTCGCCGATGCCAACCTGGACTGCCAGACGCACGGGAGCCACAGCGGCCAAACATTTTTCATTATTGCCACCCCCCGCGGCCGGGAATCACGCTGAAAAGGTGCCGGAGCCTGTCAGAACCCAACAAGGCCTTTGCTCCGGCAACGGCTCCAAAAAAGAAGAGAGCGGTCATAACGATGCAGCCGCCTGCTGCGATGCCCAGGTGGTACGAAGCCGTCAGACCGAGCAGGGCTGCCAGGACCCCGAAGCCCATGGAAAGCAACACCGTCTGGCGGAAGCTGCCCGCCACCAGAAGCGCCGTGAGAACGGGGATTACCATCAGAGCTCCGACCAGCAAAGTCCCCACAATCCGCAGACTCACGGCAACAAGAAGAGCCGCCATGAAAATGAAAAGGAGGTTCAGCTTATCTACAGGAAGCCCTCCAACCCGGGCCGACTCCTCGTCGGAGCAGATAAAGTAAAACTCCTTGTAGAAGAGCGCCAGGAGGCCCAGGACGCCCCCCGCAACCGCCAGGATCAATCCCAGGTCGGCGGGGCCCACCGTGAGGAGGCTCCCGAACAGGTAAGATGTAATGTCCAGCGCGGCGCTCCGGGTCAGGCCGAAAAAGATTACGGCAAGCGCAAGGCCGCCGCTCATCACCAGCGCCAGGAGCGCCTCGGGCGACAGCCTCTGGCGCGCCCGGAGCCGGTCC
The DNA here is from genome assembly GCF_013314835.1 of Syntrophothermus sp. Taxonomy (NCBI): domain Bacteria; kingdom Bacillati; phylum Bacillota; class Clostridia; order Eubacteriales; family Syntrophomonadaceae; genus Syntrophothermus; species Syntrophothermus sp. Next base: position 1,131 of record NZ_JABUEX010000108.1, on the reverse strand, counting down.
ACCGCCAGCGCCCCGGAGAGCGCAGCCACGAGGGTAAGCAGGGGCAAAAGGGGGGCGGCAACTCCCAGCCAGAGGCCAAGCGCCATGCCTGCAAGGGAAATGTGGGCAAGGGTGTCGGCCATAAAGGAATAGCGGCGCAGGACGATAAAAACGCCCAGGGCAGGACAGGCAATTCCCGTTGCCAGCCCCGCAATCAGGGCGCGGATCATGAAATCGTAGTGAAGCATCTCCAGCACAGGCATCCCTCTTTCCTTTCCTGAAGCCTGCTTCATACATTTAAGCACGGACAACCTGGGTCAGGAGCCGGTTTTTCCTGCAGTCGTGGTGTTCAGAGCGGCGCAGATCTAACCTATCGCGGATCGAATCCATGTTGCTAGTGATGGTGGGCAACGGGGCGGACCCCCATGCCGTACAGGGAAGAAAGGACGCCGGGAGTCAGGATTTCCCCGGGCGCCCCGTGACAAACAAGGGTCCGGTTGAGGCAGGCCACCCTGTTGACCCAGCGCCCCACCACACCAGTGTCGTGGGTGACCAGAAGCAGGGTCATCCCCTTTCCCTGGTTTAGATACCCCAAAAGCCGGTAAAAGTTGTCCAGGGCGCGCCCATCAAGACCCACCTGCGGCTCGTCAAGAACCAAAAGCTCCGGCTCGCCCGCGAGGGCGCGGGCGATAAAGACCCGCTGCTGCTGCCCTCCGGAAAGGCGCGTCACAGGCCGGCGGCGCAGGTGGGACAGCTCCACCAGATCCAGCGCCTCCTCCACCGCCCGCCAGTCTTCACGCCTCAGCTTCCGGGCCAGACCGGCCCGGCCAAAGCGCCCCGCGGCCACTACCTCCTCAACGGTAGCGGGAAAACCGGGGTCGAAGCCGGGCCGCTGGGGAACGTACCCGACGCGGCACCACTCCCGGAACCTCCCGATCTCCGTTCCAAAAAGAAGGACGCTCCCCTTTAAGGGCTTCAGCAGGCCCAGGATCAGCTTCACCAGGGTGGTCTTGCCGGAACCGTTGGGCCCGACCAGGGCGAGAAAATCCCCCCGCCGCACCGCAAGGGAGACATCCTCAAGCACCATCTGGGCCCCGTAGGCGAAGGAGACATCCTGAAGCTCGAGCACTCCTTCCATCCGCACTCCCCCTT
>NZ_JABUEX010000107.1:0-4466 GCF_013314835.1 Syntrophothermus sp. | reverse complement strand
TGGACTGTTTCGATTAAGAACTGGGGATTGATTCTATCCCAACTGATAATCCTGTTCAAGGAAAGAGTCGAGCCCTACCTATGATTTAGTTACTAAATGGGGTTTACACAAATAACTTGACAGACCCTTCAAATCACTAATAGTAATGAAGTTTGCATTCTCCTGGTGGTAACAGCACTGGCTGGCGTGTTAGTCTGTGTTAATCTGTGTTAACCCGTGGTCATCTGTACCCATCTTCTGTGCATCTGTGTCCATCATCTAGGTTCATCTGTGCCCATCTGTGTTCATCTGTGGCCCGTTTTTAAGGTAGTACTAATTGAAATTCTACTATGTTTACAGGTGGCCCGCCATGCAGAAATTAGAAACCCGGGATATACCCGGGTTGGCACAAACAACCATATCAAATTGCAAAGTAAAATTCATCTCCGCTTTATTAGGCATGACTTCTGGTTAAATCTGCAGCTTGGCAAGCTTCCTCGCCTTCACAACAGCACACAGGCTCACAGTGAATCAACACATGCGAGTGGGGTATCTCCCTCATAATGTGATCCTCTATCGAGTCGCAAAGGTCGTGAACCTCTTGGATGCTCAAATCGGAGTGAGCTACCAGATGAAAATCGATGTGCTTTTCGCGTCCGGACCTCCTTGTACGCAAATCGTGGTATTCCACAAACTTTTCGCTGTAGTTTTCAATAATCGCCTTTATCTCACTGACTTCGTCTTCCGAGAGAGCCGTGTCGATCAAAGGTACAAACGCTTTGGACGTCAGTTCAAAAGCGGCCCTGATAATTAACATAGCAACGAGAATGGCAGCAATCGGGTCAAGCATTGTCCATCCTGTGAAGTGTATCAATAACAAGCCCGCAAAAACCCCAGCTGAGGTGTAGACATCGGTTCGGAGATGAATGGCGTCCGCCTCTAAAGCTATGGAATGAGTAGCTTTTGCTACTCGCATCAAATAAGAAGAAACCAACAAATTTACCAGGGCCGAAAGCCCCATAACCCCGATTCCCCACCCCAGGGCCAAGGGTTCACCGCCATGCAAAATTTTTTCGATTGCCTCCTTGATTATCAAACAAGCAGCTATAAATATAAGTAGACCCTCGATCGTACCGGAGATGTTCTCGATCTTGCCGTGGCCGAAATTGTGCTTCTCGTCAGGCGGCTTTGAGGCTGACTTCACCGCGAATAGAGCTATAAATGATGCCAAAAGATCATTAGCCGAATGAATGCCCTCAGAAATCACACTCACCGAGCCTATCAGAAAACCAACTACGAGTTTAGCTGTAACCAAGAATGTGTTACTGATAACCGAAACCAAAGCCGCCTTGACTCTCTTTTCCATCATCCACAACCCCCTGTATATCAAAAAACGGGACCCCACCTTTTACGATGAAGTCCCGCGGATTTCACAACCGCTGCCCGCTAGGGCCCGGCTTCGAACGCCTGACCAAAACCAGTTCCAATTATTAAGTTTTATGTTACCACACCCCGCAGTTCCTTACAAGCAACAGCAAGACTAAACGTCCAAAACTTCTTCTAGCTAGTTAAACCGCCAACATCGACCTCTAGTCCCAGATTCTTAAGGTAACCGAATAGCTCTTCCTTGATGTTCTCCAAAGCTCTTGGCGTGCTTCCTTCACACCTCAGTATCAATTCAGGCCCGGTATTCGAAGCTCGTACCAATCCCCAACCGTCCGGGAACAGTATCCGTGCCCCATCTACGTCTATGACCTCGTACTTCTTCTTGAAGTGTTCCAGTACTTCATTAACGATTCTGAATTTTTCCTCATCGCTGCTGTGCACCCTGATTTCCGGTGTGGCATAGTACTTGGGAACATCTGCGAGCATTTCGGTTATGGTCTGATTGCTGTTAGAAAGTATCCGAAGCAACCGAGCTGCTGCATATAAAGCATCGTCGTAACCGTAATACTCGTCAGCGAAAAACATGTGCCCAGACATCTCGCCCGTGAACACGGCTCCTATCTCTTTCATCTTGGCCTTAATCAATGAATGTCCCGTTTTGTAGATAAGGGGCCGGCCTCCCAACCTCTTGATTTCATCGATAAGGCTTTGCGAGCACTTGACCTCCACAATGCAGTCACATCCAGGATACTTCGGCAATATTTCCCGCCAGAAAAGTATCATCAACATATCTCCCCAGATAATGTTACCTTCGCGGTCAACAACACCCAACCGATCCCCGTCTCCGTCAAACCCCAGCCCGAGATCGGCCTCCATCTCCTGAACCTTTTGGATAAGGTCCTGGCAGTTCTCTGGCTTCACCGGATCAGGATGATGGTTCGGAAACTCAGGATCCGATTCGCAGTAAAGTTCATACACGTTACAGCCCAACTCTCGAAAAACGCGCGGCGCGAAGAAAGAAGCGGTACCATTCCCACAATCCACAACAACACTAAGTTTCCTCGGCCCTAATTTCACCTTGTCTTTTATCATATCGACATAAGCCTTAGTAATATCTGCTATCTCCAGCCGCCCACCCGGTTCCGTAATCGACTCTCCCCTTTCCACCATCCGGCGCAGCTCCTGTATTTCTTCACCATAGATGGTAGTTTCACCTAACAACACTTTGAACCCGTTGTAATCTCCCGGATTGTGACTGGCAGTGATCATTAAGCCTGCCTTAATTCCCAAGTAGCGGGCAGCAAAGTAAAACATGGGCGTCACCACCGTACCGATATCCACAACCCGACAACCGGAAGCCTGCAAAGCTTCGACTACTAGATCACGGTAACGGGGTGAGGATTTGCGATTGTCTCGCCCAACCAAAACCTCTTTAAACCCCCGGCGGTCGGCACATACCGCAAAGGCCCGGCTGATACCGATTACCAATTCATCGGTCAGCTCTTTATCAACTATACCCCTGATGTCATACTGCCTAAATACATTACCGTTCACAGGTCACCTCTCCTTTCAGGCAATCCTTGCATGTATCTTGAATCCCTTTGTGCGAGATCTTGTCGGCCTTGTGCGATTCGAGAGCCTACACACGGTACATGTCGAACATGTGTTGGATACATAACAGAGGGCCATATGACATCTTTCGTTATCAATACTATGGAATGAAAGCGGTTGTCATGGCCCGTTGACGGACAAAGTTAAAGCAGGTGATTCTTCCCCATTTCTGACAAGATGTCTACCAGTATCCGCACTTTCTGGGCCTCTTCTTTGTGGCACACCATCACAACCTCAGGGGTTTCCACAACCACCAGATCCCGAACCCCCAGTAGAGCTACAGTCCTATGGTTTTGTTTGACTAAGCAATTACCGGCATTGACCGCGATTATATCTGGTCCTAGTAGAACGTTTCCGTCTTTATCTCCTTCGAATAAATCCGCCAAGGCTTTCCAGCTCCCAACGTCACTCCATCCAAAGTCACCAGGTACAACTGCTACCCGATCACTCTTTTCTGCAATACCATAGTCAATACTGATTTCAGGTAAAGAGTCATAGCTAGCAAGGTAGTCCCCAAACCCCTTTTCAATGAACCGGTAAACCTCCGGCAAATGCCGGGCAAATTCCTGGGCAAAAACATCGATTCGGCCCACGAAAATCCCTGCGTTCCAGAAATACCCGCCGCTATTGATGTAGTGCTCTGCTGTCACCGAATCCGGCTTTTCCTTAAAAGACTTGACCCTATAAACGCCCGCGATCCCTGATATGTCGTGACTATCAGCTTGTATATAACCGTAACCTGTTTCCGGATAAGAAGGCTTGATACCGATAGTTACTAAATACCCCGCCTGCGCCGCTTTTACGGCCTTGTCGAGCACCCACCGAAATGCCGCAACATCGGAAACAAAATGGTCGGAAGGAAACACCGCGATTACATCCTCGGGTCGAGAATCAAAGTACCTGGCAATAGCCAAGCCCACGGCCGGAGCAGTGTTCTTGCCTTGAGGCTCCCCTATTACCTCGACACCGTCGTAATTCCCCGACCTGACGACCTGCTCGACCGTTTCAGCTTGATCTTGGCTGGTAACAATCATGACTGTATCAGCACCAACCGCCATTGTCCTGTCGATAGTCTGCTCAAGCATCGACTTGTCCCCGAAAAACTTACAAAACTGTTTCGGCCTTGCTTCCGTACTTTCCGGCCACAGCCGGACTCCTCTTCCCCCTGCTAATATTAGACAAATCAAATGATTCCCTCCCGCATGTAATAACATTTATTAAACATTTTAGTACATAGAACCAAGCTTGCCAAATCGCCTTTACGCACATTTACAAATTACCCTCGTTTTGTCAACATTATCATCACCCATTCTAGGAAAAATAATATATATTACCAATACTCTAGAGCCCAAAACTCTTCACTAATAATATAGCCGTACCAAATCTACTTAGCCGAGGAGGTATACCGGGATGCCAAAATCAGTCACCCAATCCGTCCTTGAAGAATTCGCAGCAAAGGATATGTTTGGGGTACAAAGCCTAGAGAATGT
>NZ_JABUEX010000026.1:0-42307 GCF_013314835.1 Syntrophothermus sp. | reverse complement strand
AACCAAGGACTAATCAGCTTGTATGAGACATATCGGAAACTCTGTAGTGTTTCATGAACCGCCGTATACCGAACGGTACGTACGGTGGTGTGAGAGGACGGGGGTTAGCCGCCCCCTCCTACTCGATTCAGAACGGTGATAAGCTAGTTTGGGGGAGGAATACCGATTGGGGGTAAGAATAGGGATCACTTGCTCTTTTGAGCCGGACGAAAACCGTCATAACCTGAGAAGGGACTACATAGACAAGATACTGAACGCCGGGGGTGTGCCTGTAATCCTGCCGCCGACGAATGACAGAGATGTTATAACGGAATACAAGAAAACTTGTCATGGCTTGCTCCTAGCCGGGGGTGGGGATGTTGATCCAGTTAACTGGGGCGAAGAGCCGCATCCTGATTTAGGAACAGTGGATCCAACAAGAGATGAGTTTGAACTGGCCTTGATGAAGTGCGCTATGGAAGAGGATTTGCCTGTTTTGGGAATATGCCGCGGGGCTCAGGTCATAAACGTAGCTTTTGGAGGGAGTCTGTACCAACATTTGGCGGGAGGGATTTCCCACCAGCAGAAAGCGCCCCCAAGTCACGCTTTTCATGGTATATTGGTAGTAAGGGACACCCGCTTGTATCGCATTTCTGGTAGTGATACTTTAAGGGTGAATAGTTTTCATCACCAAGCAGTGCGAGAAATCGGAGAAAATCTCATCATATCTGCGACTGCTCGTGACGGAGTGATAGAAGCGGTAGAGTCGGTATGCCACCGTTTTATTCTTGGGGTGCAGTGGCATCCGGAGTTGATGACGGATAAAGTCTCGGAAAATCTGTTCAAGGCGTTGGTCGATGCTGGCCGAGAAAGGATTAAGAGTTAAGAATTAAGAATTAAGAATTATAAGGCCGGTTTTTGGGAGCGGGTTTTGGGGCGAACCGGGGAAAGACAGTTTTCAAGTTTTCATAGGATAAAGTATGCGGGAGGTTTGGGATGCTAGCGATACGTGGGGGTAGGGTTTATACGATGTCAGCTGCCGGGGTCCTGAACAATGCGACTGTCTTGATTGACGGAGACCGGATAAAGGCAGTTGGCTTCGACGTGGAGATTCCCGCGGGATGCGAGGTCATAGAGGCGGCTGATAAGCACGTGTGCCCAGGGCTGATCGACGCCCACTGCCACCTGGGATTGGAGGAAGAAGTCTACCGGGTGGAAGGGGATGACCTGAACGAAACCACAGACCCTCTGACTCCGTACCTTATGGCCTTGGACGGCATCAATTTTTGGGATATCGGGTTTACCGATGCGGTTCGTGCCGGAGTGACAACGGTCTTGGTATTGCCGGGAAGTGCCAACGTTATCGGGGGGCAGGCGGCTTTGCTCAAGACTTGGGGCCCCAGACCTTTGGATATGGTTTACCGCAGTTCTTGGGGCTTAAAGGCGGCACTGGGAGAAAACCCCAAAAGAGTCTACGGATCCCAGAACAAGGCCCCGCGTACCCGCATGGCCAGCGCTGCCATGTTAAGGGAAGCGTTCTATGTTGCGGCCAAGTCATTAGATCAGCCTAAGGACTTGAAAGCCAAAGACGAATTCGAGCAAATGCCTTTGGGTAAAGTGTTACAGGGGAAAATGCCTCTTTATATACATGTCCACCGAGCGGATGATATTTTGACTGCTTTGCGTTTGAAGGACGAGTTCGGGATTGATATGGTCATACAGCACGGAACCGAGGCTTTCATGGTAGCTGACGAGCTGGCGGCAAGAGGAGTAAAGGTGGCATTGGGCCCGCTTTTGGTCAATCGGGCGAAAGTGGAGCTGAAGGAGGTTTCGTTCAGAAACGCGCGGCGCCTTCACGAGGCCGGGGTCGAGTTTTGCTTTATTACGGACCACCCGGTAATTCCCATTCAGTATTTGAGCGTTTGCGCGGGACTGGCGGTAAGGGAAGGACTGGATGAAGAGGTTGCGATGGCGGCGATTACTTCTCGGGCAGCTGTCATATTGGGGATGCAAGACGAAATAGGCACGATTGAGGAAGGGAAAAAGGCGGATATTGTGATTTTTTCCCACCATCCACTGGAAATCAAAGCCAGAGCTGAAGCCGTACTGGTGGGTGGGCGGCTGTGGAGGGATACTTGTCATGGATAAAGGGGATCTGTTTACCGTTTACTTAGATGGGGTTCAGATGACCGTGTGTATAGTGAATATTTATAAAGAAGAGCCGTCGGGGCGTGATGTGGCGGTATTGGCGGTTATTGACCAGGATAATCTTATTCACATTCCGGTGTCTGATCTAAAAGCGTTTTTTGCATCTAAACAATGGGCTAACTAGTGCGGATAAGGGGTGAACGGGACCGGTTGCGTTTAGCTAGGTACTTGGCGGCTGCAGGTATAACCTCGCGTCGCAAGGCTGAAACCTTGATTCAAGCGGGAAGGGTTAAGGTCAACGGCCGGGTGGTCAGGGAGTTAGGATTTGTAATAAACGAAGAGAAAGACCAAGTGGAACTGGATGGGTGGCTTTTGCACAGGGAGGAGCCTGTCTACATTTTGCTGAACAAGCCTTCAGGTTATCTATGTACTTTGGCCGATACCCACGGGCGACCCACGGTACTAGACTTATTAAGGGGCGTGACCCAACGGGTGTACCCGGTCGGGAGGTTGGATTATGATACCGAGGGCCTGCTTTTGCTTTCAAATGACGGTGATTTTACCCATTTGATGACGCACCCCCGCTTTGAGATAGAAAAAGTGTACGAAGCTTGGGTTCAGGGGATGGTCAGCCGCAAGGCGATAGAACGGCTTAGAGCAGGGGTAATAATTGACGCGGTTAAGACAGCCCCGGCTAAGGTTAGAGTACTAGCAAAGCGAAAGGATCAGACCTTAATGGAAATAAGGATTCATGAGGGGCGAAAGCGCCAGGTGAAGAAGATGTGCGCTTCCGTAGGACATCCTGTCGTTGCCTTGAAACGGACCAGGTTTGGCGACCTAACCCTAGATGGGTTACGGCCCGGGGAATTTCGCTATTTGACCAAGGATGAGGTGCAATATTTGCAGAATCTAGCAAAAGGACAAATTGGATAGACCGCTTCGAAAACGGAAGGACAAATGGATTTTTTTCTCGAAGTACACTAATTGAACACATATCGGTCAAGTACTTTGTTTTGGAGAAAAACATCAAGGCAGGTGACGAGGGACAGGTGGAGGGTCTGAGAATTAGAGTTCGTTTCGATTACAAGGGGGTACGGGCCGGAAAGCTTTTCGGCGGCAAGAGCGCGGAACAGGTCGCGGAAGAGGTGCGAGAACAGAAGGTAGCTTTTCTGCGTAATGTTCCGTTCCAGGGCATTCATATTGAAGATATTGATTTAAGCCCGGACGTGTATACGGTGATGGATGAGTTTTCTGGGCAAACGGTGGGGTTTGCTCCGGCTAATATAACCTTCTGGGCTGACAGTTTAGACGATGCCCTTCGTTTTATAGTGAAAGAAGAGTTTCGTAAAGTGGAGGTGCTGGAACCGGATCAGGCAGTTTTGACCAGGTATGATATGGAAAGGTTGCTTTTCAAGGCTAATGAGGCACTTAGAGAGTTTAAGGTGTATATGAGGAGAAAGTTAGAGAGAAGCTAGGGGAATGGCGATGACGAACATCACACTGGAACAACTGGTGGCCTCGGTAGATGACATACCGGCCTTACCCAGCGTGACTATCCAGGTTATTAAGCTTACCGAAGATCCCGATTCGACTGCTGAAGACGTCAACCGGGTGATAACCCAGGATCAGGGACTCACCGCCAAGGTTTTGAGGTTGGCCAACTCGGCGTATTACGGGTTTCCACGGAGGATAAGGACTGTAACGGAAGCTACGGTACTCCTCGGTTTCCAAACTATCAAGAGTCTTGCTCTTGCTGCTTCTGTTAGTGAGGTCTTGAATCGGGAAGTGCAAGGCTACGCGCTGCCGGCGGGAGAGCTTTGGCGTCATTCCCAGGCGGTAGCCATTTCTTGCCGGATGATAGCGAGAACCGTAAAGTTCAGGAACCAGGAAGAGGCATATACGGCCGGCTTGCTCCACGATATAGGCAAGGTTATACTTAACCGCCACCTACAGGAGGCGTATCAGGAGGTCATCGACAGTGTCCAAAAGAATGGAACCTCGTTTATAGAAGCGGAGGAGAAGATCCTTGGGTTTAACCACGCCCAGGTCGGCTCTCGGATTGCAGAAAAGTGGAACCTCCCTGACGGATTGGTGGAAGCCATAGCTTGTCATCACTCGCCGGGTGCCGCCCGTATTAATTCTACTTTAACCTCGATTGTTCATTTAGCTGATGCTATGGTCATGATGATGGGGATAGGTTTAGGGGTGGACGGACTCGATTATTCATTTGAGTTCAGTACATTACACGCGCTGGGGCTCTCAGACAAGAGTGTCGAAGAGATGATGGCTAGGCTGAGCGAAATTCTGGCTGACGAAAGCTGCTTTCTTTTGTAAACGAATCCGAATGCAAAACGGGAAGACACAGCCAGGAGATACTCGGATCGAGTATCTCCTGGTATGTCATTTTTATTTATTAGTTAGACTACCGAATAGGTAATGGGTTTTCTCACCGGCTCCGGAATAAGATCTCCGACCTTACCGGAAGCTACACAGACGTGCGTATCGGCAGCGCCGTAGTATACGAGGATTTCGTCTTCGGCACCGAGAACAGGTTTATCCTCTACCGGAACAGCTCCGCAGGTGAAAACGACATTCGGGACCCACGATTCTCCCGGTTTGCCTATTTCATATTCGGTTTCGGGGGAAAGTATAGGGTTGGGTGAACGGTACAGAACCCGCGCGGGGTTGTTGTGATCCACCAGTATTACTCCCAGACGATAAACCCGATTACGATCTACCCCGTGGTAGATCATCAACCATCCGTATCTGGTCTTAATGGGCTGAGTCCCCGCTCCGATCTTCAGAGAGTCCCACATCCGCCCGGAGCGCGGACCGAATATGATGGCATGTTTCTCTTTCGGAACTGGGAAGGCCAGCTCATCCATGTAAGAGACCCATACGCTGGGCTCGATTCGGTGATAAATGACGTACTTGTTATTTATCTTTTCCGGGAATATAATGGCGTCTTTATTCCATATATCTTCGAAAGCCAGGCCAATTCGTTTCCAACGGTCAAAACGGCGGTTCAGAAAGTCGTCCAGGCTGATGGAGGCCGCGGCGATCTGGGCAATCTGGCCGTCATAAGCGGTGTAAACCATGTACAGCTCGTTATCGATGACTACTACCCTCGGGTCTTCACATCCCTTTTTCTCTTTGGCATCAGCCGGGAAGTATACCGGTTCGGGCAGCCTTTCCAGGATGTTATAACCGTCAGATATTGCCAGCCCGATACGCGATACCTCATCATCTCCGTAAGCCCGGTAGAGGATATAGACTTTATCTTTGAGACGGAAGGTACCGGCATTGAGGACGTATTTGCTTTCCCAAGGATGGTCTTTTATGGGAGAAAGGATGGGGTTGCCTTCGTATCTCACCAGGGGCTTGGCTGGAGGATAATCTGCCATTTCCTGTGGTACCACTATTACGTCTTTGGGTATGCCGCCAACCAGTGCTTGTAACAAGTTTTCGCTGGCTTTACCTTCACCGATGAGTTGGACCGTCAGTTGCATGATGTCCTGCACGTCATAGCCGAGTTCACTATAAATATCTTCGAGCAGGTCATGGTTGAACCATTTTTCCTCTACGTGGCTGGAAAGAGGAGTTGGTATCCCTTTGCCTCCTTTATAACTGTAACTGGCCCAGGTCCAGGCAGAGCAGGGAAGGAAAGTACCATCATCAAGAATCTGGCTGAGTCCATAGCTTTCAGCCATCAACTCGAGGGCACGCGCGTTGTCGAGTTGATCTTGGGTACGCAGCTTTTGCGCCAGTTCTCTTAGCATGTTCACCAAAGCCCGATGATGGGAATTCTCGAAAATATTGTGAGCAGAAAAGGCGTCGGTCTGATAGCGACCGATCAAGGAGTTCCGGATTTTCTCACCGAGGTTTTTCTTTTCACGTGCATACGTTTTCCAGAGCAGAGAATAGTTTTGGGCTATCATTATGTGTCGCAATATATGCAGGCAGTATCGCAGCCGCGGAAATTCGCCACCTAGTCCTTTGCTCAAGGGGTTAACAGTTATGCGGGTTGTAATCTTGTTGATATCAGAAATGCTGCCCTGACGAACTGTTCCTCCCAGAACCTTGCTCCCCAGGACAATCGGCTTGATGTCAACCTCAGCCATGTCCTCAGGCGTAATGTTGTCCAGAATCCACAACAAGGCCCGGTCCACGTATTTCCTGTTTTCCATAAGATTGGCCAGGCTGGTAGCATCACGGGCATCCATGTTATCTATGAGCTCGCGGGCTGTCTTGAAGCCGGCAGGAATGATGACGTTGAGCGGCGGAAAACGGAGGAGCATTTCTTTGAAGACATCGGTCTTGATGCTGAACATCTTAGGTATGGGCATCAACCCGAAGATGCCTTGTACCACTGCTTCTGCTCCTTCCTCGGCGTAGAGATCTCCCGGAATCATGCGCTCTAAGACTATTTCTAATTCGTACATAAAATCCCGTAGAGCCCGGACGATGGCACCGGGATCCGCATCTTGTGCGAGCCCTAGGCCGGAAGTGATAAACCGGTTAAAAGCATCCTGGTACTTGTTTTGCAGTCTATTGAACACACCTTCCGTCCAGACGACCCGGCCGCCCCTGCCTTCGATTCGTTTAGGCAAGATGACCGGCATGCCGGGGATAAACTCTAAGTAATAAGTTGGGGTCAGTGGAGGTTTTATCTCTTGGGCTTTTTCCAACCAAGTTTTCGTAAAGTCTTCTTTCAGTTTGCGAAATTCATCGCTTTGCTGGGTTTTCAAGGCGTTAGCTGCCGCTTTCATGAAGGTCGGTAAGCTAACCGGGACCGCGGTCTTACCAAAGGATTCTTCTATTTCTGTTAACTCTGAGACAAAGCAGGCCAGCCTGCCGTCGAAGGCGAAGGTGAGGGCGTTCAAAATGTCATCCCGCTGTATGCCGTTGTCAAACCAGTAATGGATAAGGAAACGGTTGACCAGCTGAGCCCAGATGTTGGCGTTGAAACTGCACACCGGGTCAGTGTGGTTAAAGTCCCTGGTAGGCGTATAAACTATTTTTTCTAAAACGTTGTACACTTCTTGAGACAGAGTTTTTCGGTAAAGAACGTTGTAGTGATTGAAACTGCGCTTGAAAGTCAAAACGAGGTCTCGCAGAGAAAAAGACGCTGCATAAGGAGTGTCGCGATATTCGCACCCGGATATGTCGGGAGTTCGAGCTATGGAACTCGGGCGAGCGGCCCAGTAGTCTTCATCTTTCTTTAAGCAAGTAAAGAGCGAAGCCGCGGTTTCTTTGAAGACGTAGTTAACTTTTTCCAGGGAAGCAGCGGCCAGTTTGGCTCCGAGCTTGACTTCGCAAATTTTCTTATTCCAAATAATAGCTCGGGTGACTAGCCAGGGGTCGATGCCGTAACCCTGGGTGATGTCAGTCCAAAACTTGATTTCTATAGCATAGTTTTCTACTAGATCGTGGGACATGGCGTAGACACCGCTCAAGGGATCTTGAAACCGGTAGCCGTAATAGGTTTCAAGCAAAGGAGCCGCGAAGAGCCCTCCGATGACATCTTCGAAGTGATGCCGTTCGAAATTACCTACGGCCAGATCGTGTTCTTCTCTTATAGGTGTCAGCAAGCGGCGAATCCAGTCGGGTTGAAAACCCCGCAATCCTTCTTGCTTAAGGTCGGCAGCTAGTATGACCAAGTCGGCTGTAAGCAGGTTCGCTATCTCAATTATGGCCCTGATACTTGATCCCCGTCCGTTGATACCGGGTTTCATCAGGAACCCGCAAAAAGGAACGTTCAAGCCTGCCTGGTTGATTACTTCCAGCACTTCAGCTCCAGCCGGATCCCCTACACAGAGGAGAAGGGCAGCCCTAAGAGGCTCGATATCTTGAAGGCCTTTTTGTACCAGGGCCAAGACCTCAGGCAGGACTTCTTTTTCGTTGTAAAAGGGTATACCGATGATGAGGTCGACGTCCTGCATCGTCTGCACTTGTTTTGCTGCTTCTTCTATGCTTTGATCAAATAAGGCTTCCAGAATTGCGCTTTGTTCTGAAGACATTACGATCCTCCCCAAGACGTTTATCTACTTATACTTCATTGTAATGCACTTGTCCTGCCGGGTCACCAGTCTTGGCGCCGATTTTTTTGGCTCGACGGGTAAAGTCGAACCCGGCAATTTCATGTTGCTTTTGCGGGTAATGTATTCTATATTATCGATTAGTATTAGGGATTCGGGAAGGTAGAGGTATTGGGCAATATCACTATATTTGCCGGCGGGTTTGGGAGCGGTAAGAGCGAGACCGCTCTGAATTATGCTCTGAAGCTGGTTCGTAGCTGCGAGCAGGTGGTTTTGGCCGACCTGGACATGGTAAACCCCTACTTCTGCTCGCGGGAATTGGAAAAGGTATTAAGTGTAAACCGGGTGAAGCTGCTGGCTCCTGTGGAGCGGCTTCGTTTCGGGGACGTGCCTCAGGTGCCGCCCGAAATAGTGGGTTACCTCGGGATGGAAAACGAGATGGTGCTGGATGTGGGAGGCGATGAGGTAGGAGCACAGGTCTTGGGATATCTTCGTCCCTATATGCGTGACCGTCCTTACAAGATGTTTTTGGTTGTTAATCCATACCGTTCTTTTGCGAGGGAACTGGGTGCGGTTGCGGAGCTGAAAGATGCTTTGGAGAGGGCTTCGCGGCTGCGGTTTACCGGAATAGTGAGCAACCCTAACCTGGCTGGCGATACCGACGTGGAGATTATTATTTCCGGGCATGAACGGGTACGGGAATATGCCCAGGGGATGAATTTACCAGTAGTTTTCTTGGTAGTAGAGAACTGCTTTTACGAAGCGGTTCGAGTTCGGTTACCGGACACGGAGGTCAAACCCTTAACGCTTTATTTGCGGCCGGAATGGTTATAGCATGAGGAGGAGACAAGTTATGGCCCAGGGGAGAGTTTTGTTTGATGAAGGACGGTGCAAAGCGTGCGAGCTTTGCGTGCACTTTTGTCCTAAAGGTGTCATAGGCATCGACAAGATCAGGATAAACAGTCTGGGGTATCACCCGGCCAGCGCGGTTAACCCGGAAAACTGCAACGGCTGTGCGATCTGCGCCCGCATGTGCCCAGATCTGGTTATCGAAGTGGAAAGGGAGTGATGACATGGCCAAGGTTTTGATGAAAGGCAACGAGGCTTTGGGAGAAGGAGCAGTCATAGCCGGATGCAGGTATTTTTTTGGCTATCCCATTACTCCCCAGAGTGAGGTAGCGGAATACCTGGCTCGTCGGTTGCCCCAAGTGGGCGGGGTTTTCCTGCAGGCTGAAAGCGAGCTGGCAGCTATAAACATGGTCTACGGGGGAGCGGCTGCGGGAGCCCGGGTGATGACAGGATCGTCAGGCCCCGGTATCAGTCTAAAACAAGAGGGCATCTCTTTTATCGCGGAGGCGGAACTGCCTTGCGTGATTGCTAACATATCTCGGGGCGGACCGGGACTCGGGGGAATCCAACCTGCTCAATCCGACTATTTCCAAGCCTGCAAAGGAGGAGGGCACGGGGATTACCATTTAATAGTATTGGCCCCTTCCAGCGTGCAGGACATGATGGATTTCGCTCTTTTGGCTTTTGACTTGGCAGATCGGCACCGGTCACCGGTCATGATCATGAGCGAAGGCATGTTGGGGCAGATGATGGAACCAGTTGAGGTACGTGAACCGGTAGTCGAGCAGTACGCGAAGCACTGGGCTACTACCGGTTGCGCCGGCCGGAGTCCCAACATAGTGAACACCCTGCACCTGCCACCCGATGAGCTGGAAATGCGGAATCTTCACCTGCAGCAAAAATACGCGCGAATACGCGCTGAAGAAAAGAGAGCCGAATCCTTTATGACCGAAGACGCGGAGCTGGTGGTGGTTGCCTTCGGGTTGTTATCGCGGGTGGTCAAGAAGGCGGTCACCGAACTGAGAAGTAAAGGGTTAAAGGTGGGGTTGGTTCGTCCTATTACCCTGTGGCCTTTCCCCGACGATACGATAAAGCAGTGTTTGGATACGGCTAAGATGTTTATGACGGTGGAAATCAACATGGGGCAGATGATCGAAGACGTGCGACTGGCGGTAAACGGTCGAGCCCCCGTGGACTTCTACGGGCGAGTAGGGGTTATTCCTAGTCCTCGGGAAGTAGAGGCAGCGATTATGAACGTGGCAGCAAAGGGGGGGCTTGTATGAAAAAGGTGTTCCAGAAGCCGGAGAGTTTGACCGGCAAGCTCTGGCATTATTGTCCGGGATGTGGTCACGGCATTATCCACAGGCTTATAGCCGAGTCGATGGACGAACTAGGCATTCGAGAAAAGACAGTGGGGGTGTGTCCGGTAGGCTGCGCGGTTTTGGCTTACGATTATTTCAACTGCGACATGTTAGAAGCTGCTCATGGACGAGCCCCGGCGGTAGCCACAGGTCTGAAAAGGGTGCTGAAAGATAGGGTGGTTTTTACGTATCAAGGAGACGGGGATCTGGCTTCTATTGGTATGGCAGAGATAGTGCACGCCGCGTCAAGAGGGGAGCGGATCAGCGTCTTTTTCGTAAACAACACTGTATACGGGATGACCGGGGGGCAGATGGCACCGACTACTCTGTTAGGACAGGTCACCACCACTTCGCCTTACGGGCGTGACAAGGATCGGGAAGGGTATCCGATTAGAATAGCAGAAATACTGGCTCCATTTGAGGGAGCGGCCTACGTCAGCCGTGTGGCTATCAACAATCCCGCCAACGTAGTTCGGGCCAAGCGGGCCATCAAGAAGGCTTTTGAGGTCCAACTGCAAGGAACAGGGTTTTCTCTAGTCGAAATTCTTTCAACCTGTCCCACCAACTGGGGATTGGGAGCGGTTGAGGCCATGAAGTGGCTGGAGGATAACATGATTCCGTACTACCCTTTGGGCGACCTTAAGGTTAAGGAGGGTTAGACGTGGAGAAGCAGGTCTTAGTAGCAGGTTTTGGCGGGCAGGGGGTTCTATTCATAGGCCTATTTCTTACTCACGCGGCGATGCTAGAAGGGATGAACGTGTCCTACGTTCCCTCCTACGGCGCAGAAATGAGGGGTGGTACTGCCAACTGCATAGTGACCATTTCCGACAGCTATATAAGCTCACCGTTAACCGACAGCCCTTTTCATTCGATCATACTGAATCGTCCTTCGCTAGACCGGTTTGAGAACAGTGTGCAACCAGGTGGGGTTTTGGTGGTTAACTCTTCGCTGGTGGACCGAATGCCGGTAAGGCAGGATATTGAAGTGTATTCGCTGCCGCTCAACCAATTGGCAGAGGAACACGGTTTTGCTCGGGGGGCTAACATGATAATCCTGGGGGCTTACATTGCCAGAACCGGAATCGTTAACCTGGATTCAGTCGCCAATAGTTTTGACGCTATTTTCAAGGGCAAACGTAAGCAGGTGATTGAGGAAAACAGGCAGGCCTTTTTGGTAGGAGTAGAGTATGCTCGTAATAACTGGTAACAACCGGCGCCGGCAGGTAACTGAAAATTGTGTGTTTAGGCTTAGCCTCATCGGGGATCGATAACCGGCTTGCTTCGGCAATTTCTTCTTTACCAAAGCTTTTTCGAAAATGGCTTCACAATTATCATCGGAACTGCTTGTGAAGAATACAAGTCAAGAAATTGGTGGGGTTAGGCCGGTCAACCTTTTGTGCTGAATCGTAGCGTAGGCGCAAAAGGTTGATTGTTTATGTGATTGATTTAATTATGTGACTGGAAGGTGAGTGGGACGGTACTATTTTGGGGAGGGGGTACGGCGGGTGGACAAAGAGCGCTTGAGGGTGTTGTTGGAGGAGGTAGCCACGGGTCGGGTCACAGTGGAAGAGGCGTTGTCGCAGTTGAAGCTGCTTCCTTATGAAGACCTAGGGTTTGCCAAGATTGATTATCACCGGGGAGTAAGAGATGTTTTCCCCGAGGTTATATTTTGCCCGGGCAAGACTCCGGAACAGATAGCGGTAATCTTTAACAAACTGGCAGCGCAAGGTACCAACGTACTGGCAACTCGCGCCACGGAAGAGGTTTTTGACGTGGTGAAGAATGAGGTAAGAGATGCGGTCTTCCACCCTGTAGCCCGCCTGATAACAGTCAAAAAAAAGGACTTTCCTAGGGCAGGAAAAGTGGCGGTGGTAACTGCGGGAACTTCTGACCTGCCGGTGGCGGAGGAAGCGGCTATTAGTCTCGAGTTGATGGGAGCGGAGGTAGTTCGCATCTACGATGTGGGAGTGGCCGGGATTCACCGGCTGTTTGACCGCTTGGAGGACATCAACGAAGCCCGGGTTCTTATCGTCGTGGCTGGGATGGAAGGAGCTTTGGCCAGTGTGGTCGGGGGTTTGACCCGGCGGCCGGTGGTGGCAGTTCCTACCAGCGTCGGATACGGTGCCAATTTTGGTGGACTGTCTGCACTTTTATCCATGCTGAACACTTGTGCTACGGGTGTGGGCGTGGTCAATATTGATAACGGCTTCGGAGCTGCAGCTTTAGCTTTCTCCATATTGAAGTCAGCCGAGGACTAGCCAGGGATAATCTTTTGCTTGCAGGCATAACATAAAGCAAAAAGCTGCAAGCGGGAGATGATAGCTTGAAGCAACTCCTGGACAAAGTGGAGAAGTACCTGATCCGGGGGGTTGTCTTAGGGGTAGTAGCCTTGGTGGTGGTCCAGGCCATGATGACCAAGGAGCCCTTGCGTTTTTACCTGAGTCTGGGTGAACGCTTGGAAGGACAAAGCATCGAATACCCTGCGGGTAATGTGAATTCGGAGAAGACCGCAGTGAATAAAAAAAGGGAGGGAGCAGAGGGTTACTCCCCATGGGGTAAACTGACCATTTCGTTAAAAGACTATTCTGCTCTAGCGAAGGCCAAGGTGTTGGTGAATAACGAAGAGGTGGCCAGTTTTTCTTCAAAAACCGTAGAAGTGAGGGTGATGGGCGGGGATGTGGTGGAGATAGATTCGACCTACTATAACTTCCCGGTCACGTTTGAAATCACCGGGGTATCTAAGAATTTGGCTACTCCTTCGCTGCATCAGGTTTTTACTTCTAACCAAGGGATGGTTATGGTCGGCAAAGTGATAGTAAAATAAGGTCATGTGAATATCTTCCCTACGCGTGAAGCAGGATAACAACCATCACAGCAAGAATATGTTGATTTAAACCGAAAGGGGGCCCTGCAACTCGAGGAATTTGTTGCAAAGGGGGAAGAGGATGGTCGAGACTGGTAGTAAGGCAGTGGCAGCCGCAGCGATAAAGATGGCTCTGACTGCGACCCGGAGTGAAGAGATGGAACTCAAAAAGCGACTGTGGGAGGAGAAAAGCATCAGGGCTGTGGCCGTGGACTATGGAGGAGAATTCATATACTCGGTGAGCAAGATAGTAGAAAGAGCAGTGGTAGCGGCTAAAAGAGAAGGAGTAATCAAAGACACTCATCCTGACGAAGGCGCGGTAGCAGGGGCTACGAGAGAGGCTATAAGCCAGATAATTCCCAAGGCCTTGGGCCTGAACGTAGGAGGGAAGATAGGTATTGCCAGGTACCAAGACCATATCAGCGTGGCCATATTCTTGGGTATTGGATTGTTGCATCTGGATGAGGTGGCGATCGGACTGGGCCACCGGGCTGTACCGTGATGGCTTTGCAAAGCAAACCAGGTGGGAAGGGTAGGATGGTGGAATGTTGGTGGTGAGGGGTATAAGAGGAGCTACTACGGTCGAGCGTGACTGTCCCGAGGACATCACGGAAGCCGCTACAGAGCTCTTGCATGAAATTGTCAAACGGAATGAGATTGAGTTAGACGATGTGGTTGCCGTGATTTTTACTGCCACGAAGGATTTGTCCTCAGCTTACCCAGCGGTAGCCGCACGCAAGATGGGTTGGAACCACATCCCTTTGCTGTGTTGTCAGGAAATGGCAGTTGCGGAGGCTTTACCTCGGTGCATCCGGGTGCTGATGCTGGCGAATACGAGACTTGCGATACAGGATGTGAGACACGTGTATCTGCGCGGGGCCAAGTGCCTGCGCACAGACATCAGCGGGTAAAGCCTCAGCCACAGATGAACACTGATGGGCGCAGATTAGCACAGATTTTTGTTTGCTGAACGCAGATTGACGCAGATTTTTAATCGCAGAAGAATATAACTCTGAATTTCTTTATTGAAACAGTCAATAACAGAATCCATGTCCTGCGTGTGGTTTTTTGTAATGAGTACTTGGCCCATGCACTGCATGTGAAAAAGGGGTACTGCACTATTTTTTAGGGCCATAGGGTCAGGGCAAAGCCCTAAAAAGTCATAAATATATTTGTTTTTTATATACGTCTGCGTAAATCAGCGTCTTTTCAATGTGTACAAATCGGTGCGGCGATGACGAAGCAGGGGAAGGGCTTTGCGCACCTGTTCGATGCGGCTGAGATCTAGGTCTGCCCACAGGACGGTTTCTGTGCTACCAGTCGAGGCGAGCACGGATCCCCACGGGTCTACCACCATGGAATGGCCCCAGGCATGGTAGCTAGCGACGGGATTAGTGGCTGGGGCGGCTCCTACCACGAAGACCTGGTTGTCGATGGCTCGGGTTCGGAGCAGGATTTCCCAGTGAGCAGGCCCGGTAGTCGTGTTGAAGGCGGCAGGCACCACGAGCACGTGAACACCGGACAGCGATAGCAGGCGGGTCAGTTCGGGGAAACGGATGTCATAGCAGATAAGTATCCCCAGGGTAGCCGCTGGTGTGGGTATAATGGTCAGATTGTTCCCCGCTTTCAGAGTGTCGGATTCTCGAAAAGAAAGCCCGCTCTCCAGGTCTACATCGAACAAATGGACTTTGCGGTGACGGCCGAGAAACTGCCCATTGGGACCGAAGACCGGACACGAGTTGAAGATGCGACCGCCGGAGTCGATTTCCGGTATAGATCCCCCCACCAGATAGATGTTTTCTTCACGTGCAGTTTTGGACAGCAGTAACGAGGTCTCACCGTTAGGGATTGGCTCGGCATAAGAGGGGAAGGCCGTGCTTTCGTAAGGGCAGTTAAACATCTCCGGTAGTACAACCAGGTTACATCCTTGACGTGATGCTTCGCGGATCATTTCCCGCGCCTTTCTCAGATTGCTCTCCTTGTCGTCAACGACCATCATCTGGCAGATCCCGATTCTTAAGTTAGCCTTCACTTGCATACCCCCGCATTTTCAACTGTTTACCCGTTTTGTCTCCTTGCTATCGGTTCCAAATCATTGCCCATCATGTTGCCGTCCCATACCACAAGTATGGCAATTTGTGACGGTGGTGGTCAACTCCAGGCTGTGTTCGGAATAGTTGCCGGCCCTCGGGTCCAAAGAATCAGGTGGTTGGCCGAGATCACTGGTTGTAAATTGAACCGCTTTCGGCTATAAGTATGGCAGGGAGGTTTTAAACGATGAAGTATGTGAGCACAAGAGGCCAAGCGCAACCCGTAAGTTCAGCTGAGGCTATAAAGTTGGGTATAGCTCCTGACGGCGGATTGTTCGTTCCCGAAGAAGAAGTTCGCCTGAAATCCGACGAACTAGCAGCGATGCGTGGAATGAATTACCAGGAAAGGGCTGTAATGGTTTTAACCAAGTTTTTGACCGATTTCTTGGAGAAAGAGATCAAGGAATACGTCGACGCTGCTTACAGCCCCGAAAGATTCGACCATCCTCATGTCGCTCCAGTGGCCAGGCTCGACAACAGTACCTACATCTTAGAGCTTTGGCATGGCCCGACCTGCGCTTTTAAAGACATGGCCTTGCAGCTTTTGCCACACCTGCTCACTGCCAGTACCCGTAAAACGGGAGAAAAGGCCCACATCGCTGTGTTGGTAGCAACTTCTGGCGATACAGGCAAAGCGGCCTTGGAAGGATTCAAAGACGTGCCAGGGACCAGTATCATCGTTTTTTATCCGGCTCAAGGGGTGAGCCAGGTCCAGGAGCGGCAGATGGTAACCCAGGAAGGGTCCAACGTGCATGTGGTTGCTGTGGAGGGCAACTTCGATGACGCCCAGAACGGGGTCAAAGCCATATTCCAGAACCGGGGTCTGGAGACGGCAATGGCGGCGCGTGGGATAAAATTTTCTTCGGCCAACTCTATTAACTGGGGGCGCCTGGTTCCACAGGTAGTATATTATATTTCTGCTTACCTTGATCTCGTAAGCGCGGACGTCATAGAAGAAGGAATGCCAGTCAACTTCGTGGTTCCCACCGGCAACTTCGGCAACATTTTGGCAGCGTTCTATTCGAAACAGATGGGTTTGCCCATAAACAAGCTGATATGCGCGGCTAATGCCAACAATGTTTTGACCGATTTCATAAATAGCGGAGTTTATGACCGTAACCGGTCTTTCAAAAAGACCATCTCGCCTTCAATGGATATTCTGATATCGAGCAACCTGGAAAGGCTCCTATACGAGATTACAGAACACAATGATCAAAAGGTGCGGGACTGGATGGACAGCCTGCGGGAGCGGGGGAGATATGAAGTGGACTCCTGGGTTCTGGAGAGGATTCAGAATTCTTTCTGGAGCGATTTTGCAACCGATGAAGAAACGAAGGCAACTATCCGCGATACTTACAACACATATGGTTATCTCTTAGACACACATACGGCGGTAGGCAAGAAGGTCTACGACCGGTATGTAAGGGTTACTGGGGACACTACTCCCACCGTTATAGCTTCTACGGCCAGTCCATTCAAGTTTGCCGGAAGCGTAGCTGAAGCTGTCTTCGGCATGGAGATAGCCGCAGAGCATGACGAATTTGGTCTATCACGACTGCTGTCAGAAAAATGTAACCTGTCCATCCCGAAGGGCTTGCAGGGGCTTGAAACCAGACCTATCAGACACTACCGTAAGGTATTGCCCGAAGAGATGGCGAACGTAGTGCTAGATATACTTAGTGGTTAGCGTGCTAACAGGGGACGATTAATCAAAGACCGTCTCCTCTTTGCGTTTTTGGTTTGTTACTAAAAGTTACGAATGAATTGGGCTCCGGCTTCCATTGCTGCGAGGTTGAGGGGCATCATGTTAAGATACTTACCACGAAAGGTTTTAACGAGGTAGTCTTCGCTGGCGGCAAAATCGAGCACTTTACTGATTTCTAGCAAGGCTCCCAGCATAACCATGTTGGCTCCTCGCGGCAGTCCAACCTGGTTGGCGATTTCCTGGGCCGGAATCGAATAAGAGGTTATGTCCTGCCGCTCGGCCGGGCGGTGGGCTAGGGAGGAGTTGATGAGTAGGACTCCCCCGGGCCGTACAACCGGCTCAAACTTGGCGAGAGAAGGCTGATTCATGGCGATTACGATACCAGGATCGGAGATCAGGGGGGAACTGATGTCCCTATCCGAGAGGATGACCAGGCAGTTGGCGGTGCCTCCCCTCATTTCAGCTCCGTAAGACGGGACATAGGTGACTTTCTTCCCTTCCGCGATCCCTCCGTATGCGAGAAAAAGGCCCATCGACAAAACGCCCTGGCCACCAAAGCCGGCAATCAAGAATTCTTTTTTCATCATGATTTCACCTCTTCAGGCACTTTGAACTCTCCCAAGGGGTATACGGGAACCATTTTTTCCTCAACGAACTTTAGGGCCTCCAATGGAGTTAAGCCCCAGTTGGTGGGACAGGCTGAAAGAACTTCAACTAGGCTGAAGCCGAGTCCTGCCATCTGAGTTTCGAAGGCTCGGCGAATAGCCTTTTTAGCCCGGTTGACCTGGACAGGATTATATAAGGCCACCCTTGCAATATATGCTGCTCCTTCGGCTGTTGCTAGCATCTCACAAACCCGGAAAGGAAAGCCTTGCTGTCTGCCTCGCCCTGTGGGTGTGGTCGTGGTTACCTGCCCCATCAACGTGGTGGGGGCCATTTGTCCGCCAGTCATACCATAGAGGGTGTTGTTGATGAAGATAATGGTTATGTTCTCACCGCGTACCGCAGAATGCACCATTTCTGTGGTCCCAATAGCTGCCAGGTCGCCGTCGCCTTGGTAAGTGAACACCAGGCGGTCAGGCAGAACTCGCTTGACCCCGGTAGCTACCGCCGGGGCCCGCCCGTGGGAAGGACCTACGCCGTCGAAGTTGAAGTATTCATAGGAAAAGACGCCGCAACCAACTGACCCTACGCCGACCGTTTTATTCTGCAGTCCCATTTCTTCTATAACTTCGGCCACCAGGCGGTGAGCAATGCCGTGGTTGCAGCCCGGGCAGAAATGCCATGGCTTGTCAAGAAGGGTAGAAGGACGTCGGTAACCTTTCTTAGCCATTTGCCATCACCCCCTGTGCCTTGGCTTTAATATCGGCGTAGATCTCATCGGGGTTGGGCACCCGGCCGATGCGGTTAAACAGGTGCACCGGAACCCGTTTGCCCAAAGCCAGGCGGACATCCTCTATCATCTGCCCCATGCTTATTTCGGCTGCTATCACCACGCGTGCGTTAGCTGCTGCCTCTTCCAGGGCCGTGTCCGGGAAAGGCCACAAGGTTAGTGGACGGAACAGCCCGACTTTGAGACCATCGTCTCTGGCCATTTCCACGGCAGCCTTTGCCACCCGGCTCATAATCCCGTAGGCAACGACCAGAATCTCGGCATCTTCGGTAAGGTATTTAATGCTGCGTTTTTCTTTTTGCTCGATTTCCCTGTATTTGGCAAACAACCGGTTGCAGTGAGCTTCCAGTTTATCTGCCGGAAGATACAGGGTATGGACTATGTTGGGTTCACGTCCTTCCATACCAGTGGTGGCCCAGGGCCGGTTAGGAGGCGGGAGTTCGGCTTCAGGCATGAGGACAGGCTCCATCATTTGGCCCATCATGGCGTCGCCGAAAACGACCACTGGAGTACGGTAGGTTTCGGCCAATTCGAAAGCCAGGATGGTGTGGTCAATGAGTTCTTGAACCGATGAGGGGGCGAGAACGATCAGCCGGTAATCCCCATGGCCTCCGCCCTTAACCGATTGGAAATAATCGGCTTGCGAGGGATGGATGCCGCCCAGGCCGGGGGCCCCCCGCATGATGTTGACAATGACGACTGAAAAAATTGCCTTGAAAAGAAATGTTCCTAAAAGCACATGCAAACTTGACGGAAGATAACAAATGAGGTTGAATAAGTGAAGAAAGCCGGCTGAAGTCGCGGCTCGTGACCAGGCTTGGGGCGAGCATCCTATCTGGCCTGGTTTTTTTGCGCGGAAGCGGTCAATCTCAGCGGAGGAATCAAGATGGACACCGTAATCCCTTTTTTGGCTACAGAAAAGAATGAAATCTTAGAAATAGTCCGGTTGTCCCTCGTGGTATCAGGTTCCGCTACCATTCTAGGGTCATTAGCAGGGATACCCCTGGGAACTTGGCTGGGAATGAGAAATTTTAAGGGGAAACAGGTCTTCTTACGTGTTATTTATACCCTGATGGCGTTGCCTCCAGTGCTGGCAGGGCTGCTGATATATATCTTGCTGTCTCGAAGCGGTCCTTTGGGGAGTTTGGGGCTTCTCTTTACACCCTGGGCTATGATCAGCGCCCAGTTTGTGCTCGTACTTCCTATAGTTACAGGGCTTACTGCAGCAGCGATAGCTGGTCGAGAGCGGCTCATATTTGAAACTGCACTCAGTTTGGGGGCCAGCCGGTGGCAAGGTAATTGGGCGGTAGTGCAGGAGGCCCGAACCGGCATAATAGCGGCGGTGATGACCGGATTCGGAAGGGCCTTGGCCGAGGTGGGTGCGGTTATGCTGGTGGGGGGGAACATAAGGCACCAGACAAGGGTATTGACAACCGCCATAATGTTAGAAACGCGCCAGGGTAACTTTGACCTGGCAGTGGCCCTGGGCTTGATATTATTAATTGTTTCTTTTTTGGTAAGTTCGGTGGCTTTGCTCAAAACTGACGAATTCAGCTCCGGTTGAATCGGGTTGTTGCTGTACTCGAGATGGGGTGGTTGGTTTAGGCGCGAGGATTGATACCATTGCAAGCAGGCGGGCAAAGGTATTTGTTACTATAACTTCGGACTCCTTTATTAGGGAGATGTATGGGCGGTTTTGAAACAACATAGTCTGTTTTAAGCGGAATTCAGGGGTGAAAAGATGAAACTGTTCGAGCTGGCCGGAGTTACCAAACAATTCGGAAGCCGCACCGTTCTCGACATTTCCGAGCTCACACTGTACCCGGACAGGATTTACGCGATTTTGGGACCTAACGGTGCCGGCAAGACCACGCTTTTGCGCGTTCTCAACCTCCTATTGCCTCCTGATTCGGGTAAGATAAGATTTATGGAAGTTGATGTCGACCACTCGGAGAGGACCAGACTGGCGTTATCTCGGGAAATGTGTATGGTTTTCCAAAGGCCTTACATGTTCCGTACCAACGTGTTTGAGAATGTTGCTTACGGGTTAAGGTTGAGAAATATCGCGGGCAGGGAATTGAGGGATAAAGTCACCGAAGCTTTACGCTTTGTAGGTATGCTCGATTTCGCCCGCCGCCCGGCTCACAAACTATCGAGCGGCGAAGCGCAACGGGTTGCCCTAGCCAGAGCCTTGGCCTTACGTCCCCGCGTGTTACTCTTGGACGAGCCTACGGCCAACCTCGATCCGGCGAGTGTCCAGGCTTTGGAGAACATAATAAAGGGCTGCCGCGAGGAATACAGAGCTACAGTGATAATGGTTACGCACAACCTGTTTCAGGCCAAGAGACTTGCCCAGGAGGTAGTGCTTCTGCACGAAGGCAGGATAATAGAGCACCAAGACACGGTAGGATTTTTCAATAGTCCCAAAGATATTAAAACAGTTCAATTTTTGAACGGTACCATGGTTTATTAAGAATGATCAAGCGAGGAAGGATTTTGTCAAGTTATAGAGAAACATATGTACAGGGACGAACAAAATAAATTAACAACTGTTCTCCGAGCTCTCGCGACCTAAGGCGGAAGCTATGGTCCCTGAGCCGATAGGGTATGAGGGGAAACGCTCATGCCTCCCGTTTGGAAAGGAGGGCTGCTTATGCGGGTGCGATCGCGACCAGGCTAGGCTTTCCTTGGGCCTGGCTTTTTTTGTCGCTGGATTTGGGATTGGACCAGCGACAGGACAAGCCTTTTAATGGCAAAACAGGGGTTAAGAAAGAAAGAAAGAGAAGGAGTGAGAAAATGGTGGTTGAAGTAAGACGAGCCCGAAATTTGACTTTGATAGCTTTGGTTATTATTGTATTAGGGACAATATGGTTTCTGGTTAGCGGTTCGCCCCAAGAAAAGAGTCTGACATTGGCCACTACTACCAGTACTCAAGATTCAGGGTTGCTCGATGTGTTGGTTCCCGCTTTTGAAAAAGAAACTGGCATAAAGGTAAGAGTAATAGCAGTAGGAAGCGGTCAGGCGATGGAGTTAGGGAAACGAGGTGACGCCGACGTGCTACTGGTGCACTCGCCTCAAGCTGAGCAGGAGTTTGTTGATGGAGGGTACGGCGTGGACCGGAAGCCGGTCATGCACAACGTATTTTTGATCGTGGGGCCGAAGAGCGACCCGGCTGGGGTAAAAGGGAGTAAAGACGCTTCAAAGGCTTTCCGAACCATAGCAGAGAGTAAGGCCAAGTTCATTTCGCGCGGTGATGATTCCGGAACCCACAAAAAAGAGCTGGGATTGTGGGAAAAGGCGGGAGTGAAACCCCAAGGGGACTGGTACGTGGAGTCAGGACAGGGTATGGGCGATACCCTATTGATGGCTAGTGAGCTGGGAGCTTACACCCTGACCGACGAAGCCACATACCTCAGTATGGCTCCAAAACTGCAGCTGGAAGTAATGGTGCAAGGGGATAAGGCCTTGTCTAATCCTTATTCCGTGATAGCCGTGAATCCAGAGAAGCACAAGAATGTTCACTACAAAGCTGCCACGCAATTCATAAAATTTGTTACTGGAGAAAAAGGACAATCTGTGATAGCTTCCTTTGGCCGCGATAAGTTCGGCAAATCGCTCTTTATCCCCGATGCCAAATAGTTACAGGGGATGGTTCTTGATTTGCATTAAAATATTGAGCAAGGCCGGAGGCAGCAACCTCCCGGCCTTGTCGGATGTTTGTCAGGTGCGCTTTCAGTGTTAGTCAAGTTGTTTCAGACATTCGCCCAGTGACTTCGAAACCGGCCAGTCTCGGTCTATAACCCGCTCGAACTGAAAAGCACGTCCGTTTGTTCTACCGTAAAACGTTGCTCTGATTATTCTCTCCGGACTGGCAAAGGTTTGTGGCCCGTTAATGGTGAGCAATTCTTCTATGAGTTTGCGGTCTGTTACTTCGACCCGCTTTGCTCTTCGGTTTGGTTCGTCGCTTTTACTTTCTTCAGGAAACAGGGTCCGCTCAAGGATGACACGGTCTACTTCCTCTGGAAACAGTACTATATCCTCATAATATCCCTTATTTTTGAGCCACGCTGTAACCGAGCGGTACCCTTCGCGCAAAGCGTACTCCACCGAGTTCCCCTTGATATCTACGATCTTAATGTACACGTTGTCTTCGCTTTCAGACACCAAATCTCCAAAAGTCGCATTGAGCACATCCTGCTTCAAAAGAGCAACAAATTCCTTGATTTCAGGTTTCTGAGTCAAGATGACCGGGCCTTTGGAGGTGCGAATATCCTTAATTTCAACCAGCTTAATGTTGTCGGGATTCTGAGTCACCACGGGGAACCGTGTCCTCTTGTATTCTAGTGACTCGTATATCGGTTTGAGGATGGAAGCGTAACGCTGTTCATCAACGTAGTACCGGCGGATTAAGTACTCGCCGTTTTCCAAAGTATAGGCTATGTAGAGGGTAGTTCCTTCTTTACTGTCGGGGCTTGCCAACAATTGGCGGTGTAATAACACGATGTTTCTTATGTTCTCTTTGTCTTGGAAAAAGTTGACCCCCTCGTATTTAATACCCAACAATTGCGAATTCTTGCGTTTCTCCAGCTGTATCCATTCGTTGAGGTTGGGACCAAAGTAAGCCTTTGTCACCTTCTCAGGGTCGGGAACCCGGTGAACGTAGCCGGTAACGTCGGTGGCGATTCCGACCAAAAGGACCGATATGACCACGGCATAGGCCACAAACCCTTTGTAAGCGGACCAAACTTGCCAGGACTTCCGCAGCAGGATCTCAGCAGTCAGGTACCCTAGCAGGGAACCGAACACGTACCCGAAAACTATGAGGGGATAGTTATCACCGTACACGCTGGCAAAGTACAAGCCCGCCAGCAGCATAGTGCAGAAGGTTACGCCGTACTTGAAAACGGGCCGGATTACCGAAAAGGCTACGACTTCACCGGCTGCTTCCGAAGGCCTTAGCCGGTAGACGTACCCGGCTACTGCCAGAAAAAGAACGGCAGCCGCAAGGTATGCTATTGCGGTACCGGCGGTGAAAAAATCGTTGCCGTGATATCCGGCAAGCATAACCAAAGGGAAATTGTACCGGAATTCACCGGGCAGTCCGGTGCCCGCGTACCCGTAGACCAAATTACGGAGGTTTCCGTCCAGCAGTATCACCAAACCGGTAGGCAAAAGCTGGAGTATATAAGTAAAGGCCACATGGGCAAAGGTGTTACCAGTGAACATCCCCACAAAGACTGTAATTGAAAACATTAGAGCAGCGAACAACGCCGTCAAACCAGCCCATCGCAGGATGTCCAAGAGGGAATAGAGCTCCTTTAGTTCAGTAGTGGCATTAAGAATCATCAATACAAATCCAGTAATGAGGACGGGCAGAAGAATAAGCACCAGCCCGGCTGCCGCATGGCTGCAGAACAGTGTATTGCGGTTTAAGGGCAAGCTGTGCGTTACAGCTACCGCCCGGCTGTCGTGGAGGTAACGGAACAGCAGCACGGCCAGGACGACGGGAACGGTACAGATCAAGATGGCCTGCATCCCGCTCTGACCAGAAAAAATGTCCAGCGACCTCTGTAAAGCCTGTTTGACCCACAAGTCATCGGCCTGAACACCTTGTATCACATGGTGAAAAGGCAGGATCAACAACAGACACAGACCGTAGGCGGCGCTGACCCACCAGAACCTCTTGAGATCACTGGCAACCAAACCCCTGTTAAATAAGAACGCTCTTAATGTCATATCCGATCCCTCCCAGTTCATAAATAAATATTTCCTCGAGTGTAAGGGGCAGGACATCCAGGATAATGGGGTGGGCTCGTCGAACTTCAGACAGGATATTCTCTTTGTCGCCTTTCACAACCATAAGGACGATGCTGCCGTTTTGTTCACGGTGCAAAATCGTTCCGGTCAAAGGCAGCTCACGAGGTGCCTCTCCCGCAAATGCCACCTGGAGTTTGTGGATGTCGGTTTTCAGATCATCGAGGTCTTTTTCCACGAGGATTTTCCCGTTATGCATTATACCTATGTGATCGCACACATCTTCTAATTCCCGAAGGTTATGAGAGGAAACCAGCACCGTGGTTTCGCGTTCGGCCACGTCTTGCAGCACCAAGCTCCATACCTTTTTTCGCATTACTGGGTCAAGACCGTCTACCGGCTCATCCAAGATCATGAGCCGGGGAGAAGCGCAAATGCCTAGCCAGAAGGCAACCTGCTTTTGCATACCTCTTGACAAATGTGCGATTCTTCTATTGGTATCGATTGGGAATACTTGTTTTAGCCGATGGAATCTTTCCCAATCCCAGCCGGGGTACAGGGTGGCATAAAACCTGGCAGTCTCCTCAATGCTGTACTGGGAAAAGAAGTAAAGTTCGTCGGGGATGTAAACCAAGAAGGATTTAACCGCCGTATTCTCATACACCGGTTGACCGTCGATGGTAACTGATCCCGCATCCTGGCGGTAGACTCCAACCAGGTGTTTGATGAGTGTGGTTTTACCGGCACCGTTCGGGCCTAACAAGCCATAAACCGAACCTTTGTTAACAGTAATGTCGACGTTATCCAGGGCTTTAAGTTGTCCGAAGCTCTTGCTGAGCCCTCTAACCTCGATCACGCGGTCATACCTCCCTCTTTTCGTAGATGGTCTGAATGATATTCAAAAGTTGTTCCATCGGTACGTTAAGGTACATCAATTCCGCTACGATTTTCTTAAGTTCCTGCAACAGCTCTTCCCGACGCGGATGACGGACTGACACGTCGAGCGGGCTGACGAAGCTGCCTTTGGCCCTGACAGAGTAGATGAAACCCTCAGCCTCCAGGTCTTTGTATGCTTTTTGAATTGTGTTGGGGTTTACGGTGAGCGACTGGGCCAACTCGCGCACCGACGGTATCCGCTCATCAGGTTTCAAGACCCCGCTGATGATGAGTGTCTTGATTTTTTCTTTGATCTGTTCGTACAAGGGTCGCCGATCCCGAAAGTCCAGCTGAAGCATAGGCACCTCCTTCTGTATTATATAAACTAATACAGTTAATACAGTTTTATTATATGTCTGCCAGCCGTGCTAGTCAAGAAGAAAAAGCGTACCAGGTGACGGTTGTCTGTCACGCTTGGTGGTCAGCAAAAACCCGTTTACCGCAAGGCCGTTACAGGCTGGAAGCTTGAGAATTGACAAACTGGACGAGGAATAGCTATTGAAAATGTCTTAAAAGAGATTCTTATTGACCTGACACGGCTGAGACTATATTGTGTATATCGTATAGCTCGTTAGGTGCAGATGAGCCTTATCGCTACCAAACAAGCGTATGGAGAAAAGGTAAGGATCATTAGACATAAGGTCATAGCCATGGGTGAAAAGTGACGAGCACAAACGGAAACGTGCGGCTGCAGCAAGACATAGCTCCAAATTCTAACACAGGGGACGGAAAAGCTGCGTGTGATTCGATTTTTGTAATTTTACACTTAGGACTTGACAAGAGAGGTGTGGGGGAAATAGACTAAAATGCAGATGAGATCAGCTTTGACATGCTGGTGAGCAGGGAATAGCCTGTAAGACAATTGAAGACCAGACGAGCGAGAAGAGACGAGGAGAGGGGAAGCCGAGATGAGAGGAGACCGGAACATTTGTGCCGGCACTCACCTGGGTGCCGGTTTTGATTTTTCTGCCTTTCACTATACTGAAAAAGAGTTGTTCTTACCTGGTTTTGACCTCTACCGCTATTTTTCGGCGATGGCCGGGAAGAGTCGGAGTCAACCCCTGTTTTTCCTGGAAAGCTTAACCGAAGGCGATAACGCCAGGTATTCCATCCTGGGGTTTGACCCTTTGCTGGTCGTGGAGTACAGACAAGGGAAACTCAGTGTTACAACTGACAACTGGTGCTACGAGATACAAGGTGAGCTATTTACTTACCTCAGGGCTTTTTTAGCTGCTCAGAATGTGGTGCACCTGACAGCATCTGCAAGCGGCTTTGCAGGTGGCTTTGTGGGCTTTTGGGGTTATGACATCGGCTTAGAACAGGAAAAAATACCTCGAAGGAGTGCCTCCTTGTCTTCGGGGCCAGACGCCGCATTTTTCTTCCCCGGAGTGATAGTGGTTCACGACCGTTATACTGACCAGGTGCGGGTTCGTAGCTTTTACCCGAACAGCATCCAGGAAAGGGAGGGGGCGGTGGCCAAGTTGGAACAGGTCGTTGCGGGGTTGTCTTTGAGCCAAGACACGGTGCCGGTAACACATTGCACAAGGAAAGTTACGGGTGATCCTGACGCGGGATTCATCAGCAACACCAGTTACGACCAGTTCATGGATATGGTACGACAGGCCAAGGAATACATCCGGATCGGAGACGCCTTTCAGATTGTTCTTTCTCAGTGTTGGAAAAAGCGGACCCGGGCTAGTCCCTTAGGGGTGTATGCTGAGTTACGGCACGTGAATCCTTCTCCCTACATGTTTTACCTGGGATTTCCTTCGATGACCTTGGTAGGCTCATCCCCAGAAATGCTGGTTAAAGTTGAGGGTGATGTAGTGCAAACTAGGCCGATCGCGGGGACCAGGCCCGTTACTGGAGATGAAAAGCTAGATGATGCTTTGCGCCGAGAGCTGGTTAGGGACGAGAAGGAGAGAGCAGAGCACCTGATGCTGGTTGACCTGGGCCGCAACGATATCGGGAAGGTGAGCCGGCCGGGAACGGTCAAAGTGCTTGAGTTTATGAAGCTCGAGACTTATTCTCACGTAGTGCACTTGGTTTCGAGGGTCCAGGGCCGTTTGAGGCAAGGACTCGATAGCCTAGATGCTTTGCAGGCCTGCTTTCCAGCCGGTACCCTGACCGGGGCGCCCAAACACCGGGCCATGGAGATAATCAATTCACTGGAAAAAGGGCCTCGAGGCCCGTATGGGGGAGCGGTCGGCTACGTGGCATTAGACGGTAACCTGGACTCCTGTATCACCATAAGGTCGGTGCTGTTTAGGGGGGATCACTGTTACCTTCAAGCCGGGGCCGGGATAGTGGCGGACTCAGTTCCGGAGAACGAATACCAGGAAACCATTAACAAGGCAAAGGCTTTGATGCAAGCCGTGTTAAGTGCGGAGGGGAAGCAATGATACTGGTAATCGATAATTATGACTCTTTTACTTATAACTTGGTGCAGTACTTGGAAGAACAGGGAGCCGAGGTTCGGGTGGCCAAGAACGACCAGTTGGAATTGACCGACATCGAAAAAATGCAGCCTCGAGGCGTGGTTATATCTCCCGGTCCGGGGAATCCGGAGCAAGCAGGCATAACCTTGAGTCTGATAAAGGCCTTCACCGGGAAATTCCCGATTCTTGGGGTGTGCTTAGGACACCAGGCGATCGCCCAGGCTTTCGGGGGCGACATACGCATAAATTGGAGGACAATGCACGGGAAAGTATCGGCCATATACCACGACGGGCGGGGGATGCTGGCCGGAGTGAAGAGTCCTTTTCGAGCAGCCCGGTACCATTCCTTGGTGGTTGACGCGACTACTCTGCCTGCCTGTCTCGAAGTTTCGGCCTACTCCGAACAAGGGGAGGTTATGGGAATCAGGCACCGTCATTTTCCGGCTGAAGGCGTGCAGTTTCACCCTGAGTCCATAGCGACCGAAGGGGGGAAGAGGATTATTGCGAACTTTCTTGACTGCGTGGGCAGGTGGCCACAGATAAACACAGATTCTTTCATTTGACGCAGATTAACGCAGAAAACTAAATGAACTTACAATTTCACTGCAAAATACTCCTCGGTTGACCAGTGTCCGCCTGTATATGATGCTAGAATTATAACATGTAAGGTCTAAACCCTGTTATTGACCCTTTTGGCGGTCAAATCACATATGATTATTGTTTTAAAAAAAGAGTCTGCGTAAGTCTGGGTCTTAAAATAATACGAGACGGGATGAGAAGAGAGGAGAGGAGGAGAGATTGTGTTCACTAGGTATCTAAAAAAGGTGATCGGCGGCGATTATTTAACCAGCAGCGAGGCCTATGAGGTCATCAACTTGATGTTAGATACGGAAGTAGCAGAGAGTCAAGTAGCGGCCTTGTTTGCAGCCCTGCGCCTGCGGAAAGAAAGCGGGGAAGAGTTGTTTGGGTTTGCCCGGGCTTTGCTGGACCGAGCCATAAAACACGAGGGTATGGAGGGGCTGCTCGATACCTGTGGCACCGGGGGTGACGGTTGCGGGACCTTTAATGTTTCAACAGCGGCGGCCATTGTCTGTGCCGCCTGCGGAGTACCGGTAGCCAAGCACGGAAACCGAGCTGTCACGAGTCAGGCGGGAAGCGCTGATGTGTTAGAGGCTTTGGGAGTTCGGGTCGACCTAAGCCTGGACGAAGCCAGGATGCTATTAGAAGAAATAGGATTAGCTTTTTTGTTCGCTCCTGGTTTTCACCCGGTAATGAAGCACTTTGGGCCTATGCGCCGCAGCTTAGGAATAGCTACGGCCTTCAATTTCCTGGGGCCTCTGATAAACCCGTTTTGCCCGACGTACCAGTTAATGGGTGTGGCCGACGAGGACATGATCCAACCTGTGGCCGAAGCCCTGGCCAGGTTAGGACGCAAGCAGGCCCTGGTTGTCCATGCGGAGAACGGCATGGATGAGATAGCGCATGTGGGCGTTACCCAAATGGCGAAGGTTGAAGGTGAATCCATTGTTCCGGGCCGTATCATCAGGGGCGGAGCCGTCAACGAGTACCAGGACCAGGGAGTGCGGGGAGGGGATGCAGTTCACAACGCGCGTATAGTGAGGGAAGTATTGGCGGGGAGACCGGGGCCGGCCCGAGAGATGGTTCTGGTTAACGCGGGAGCGGCTTTGATGGTGGCAGAAAGGGCAGAGGACCTGGACTCGGGTATAAGGATGGCGGCAGAAGCCATCGAGTCCGGCCGGGCTCAAGAAAAGCTTAGACAACTGGTGCGGTACAGTCAGGAAAGCCGGGTGGGCCGATGTTAGACGAGATCGTCAGGCATAAGCAGGAACAGATTCGTGCTCATGGAAAAGATATAATGGAGAGGTTTCAAGGAGCAGAGACGTTACCGCCGTTGAGGGAATTTGCCGAGGCCTTAAATGTTAACGGAAGGGTTTCTTTGATTGCCGAGGCAAAGAAGGCTTCTCCGGTCAAAGGCAGGTTAATATCTGAGACTAGGTTCGATCAACTTCCGGTATTATACGAGCAAAATGGGGCTAAAGCCATTTCAGTAATAACCGAAGAGAGGTACTTTGAAGGGAGCCCATTCCTAATTCAGAAGGTTAAGTCTCGCGTGAGCTTGCCGGTCTTGCGCAAAGACTTCATAATAGACCTCAGGCAACTGTATGAGACCAGGCTTTTGGGAGCGGACGCGGTGCTCCTTATCGCTCACCTCTTGCCGAAGGATCTCCCGCTGTTTGTGGAAACGGCGCAACAACTGGGGATTGAACCGGTGGTCGAGGTTCATGACCGGTACGAATTAGAGATGGCCTTGGATACGCCAACCCGGATTATCGGTATAAACAACCGTAACCTGAAAGATTTTACGGTGGATACCCGGGTTTGCCTTGAGCTGGTGGGGTTGGTTGCAAACAAGGTGCAGTGTATTGCCGAAAGCGGTGTCCGGACAGTGGAGGACATGCTGATGTTGGAACAATACGGGTTCTCCGCTGCTCTGGTGGGTGAGGCTTTAGTGACGGCTGCTGATGTTGCTGCTAAAACCGGAGAACTAGCCTGGTATTGGAAGAATGAAGAATGAAGAATGATATTGCGGGTTCTGAACAGTAGGAGAGGAGGTACATGGAAGGTGTACCCTGACGAAAAAGGCTACTACGGCGAATACGGGGGACGGTACGTGCCAGAGACCCTGATGCCGGTACTAGAGGAACTGGCTTGCGAATACGAAAAGCTGAAAGATGACCTGGATTTTAAGAGAGAACTCTCTTACTATCTACACCAGTACGTGGGACGGCCTTCCGGATTACATTTTGCTAAGAGACTGAGCCAGGAACTGGGCGGGGCCAGGATTTACCTCAAGCGCGAAGACCTCAACCACACCGGTTCCCATAAAATAAATAACACCATAGGCCAGGCTCTATTGGCAAAAAAGATGGGAAAGACCAGAGTCATAGCCGAAACCGGGGCTGGCCAGCACGGAGTGGCCACGGCTACAGCGGCGGCCGTACTGGGCCTATCCTGCACCGTTTACATGGGAGCCAGGGACATGGAACGGCAAAGGCTCAACGTGTTTCGGATGAAGGCCCTCAACGCTGAAGTCAAGGCGGTGGCGAAAGGATCCCAGACCTTGAAAGAAGCCACGGACGAGGCTTTCCGCGACTACATCGCGAGCAGCGACTATACCCATTACCTCATCGGATCCGTGGTGGGACCACACCCTTACCCCATGATTGTACGGGATTTCCAGTCTATCATCGGCAGGGAACTGCGCCGGCAGATACTTGAAGAAGAGGGCAAGCTGCCTCAGTACATCATCGCTTGTGTTGGGGGTGGGAGCAATGCCATGGGCATATTCTACGAATTCTTACAAGACGACGTGCGGCTAGTCGGTGTGGAGGCGGGCGGCCTGGGTTTGGAAACCGGGCATCACGCTGCCACCTTGAATTGCGGGTTCAAGGGGGTACTTCATGGGGCTTTGAGTACCGTACTGCAAGACGAAGAAGGGCAGGTGCTGCCTACGCATTCTGTTTCTGCTGGGTTGGATTACCCCGGGGTAGGGCCAGAACACTCGTATCTAAAAGACTCGGGACGGGTAGAGTATACCAGCGTAACTGATGAAGAAGCCCTGTCGGCTTTCCTGACTTTGAGCCGGATGGAGGGAATCATTCCTGCCCTTGAAAGTGCGCATGCCGTAGCCTATGCGCTAAAGATAGCCCCCAGTCTTTCCCGGGACGATTGCATCGTGGTTAACCTGTCGGGGCGGGGCGACAAGGACGTGGAGACGGTGGCTGCCATACTCGAGGGGGTGAGGCCGTGAACCGTTTAGAGCTGAGGTTAAGGCAATTGAAAGGACGGGAAGAAAAAGGCCTCATAGGCTTCATGATGGCGTGTGAACCTGATTTCACTACAGCGGTCGAGTGTGCGAAAGCCCTGGAGGAAGCCGGTTGTGACATCCTCGAAATCGGCGTTCCATACGCTGACCCGATTGCCGATGGTGAGGTTATTGAAAGGGCTCACTTTCGCGGGGTGGAACGAGGGATGAACATGACGAAGGCGTTAGAGTTTGTGCGAGCGGTTCACGACAATTGCTCGCTACCGCTCGTGATGTTTTCATATTTCAACCCTATTCTGCGAAGGGGAGTTGAAGTGTTTGCCCGGGAGCTTGAGACAGCCGGAGCCTCGGCAGTTATTATACCGGATCTCCCGTTGGAGGAGCGGGAAAAATACGACCAAATTGATGTAGACATCATCCCGATGCTGGCCCCGACAGCTGACGAACAGCGTATGGCCAGAGCCGACCACTACGCGCGGAGTTTCATATACTGCGTATCGGTGGCAGGAGTTACCGGCGAGCGCGACCGGTTGCCCGACCTCACAGATTATCTGAGCCGGGTCAGGGCTCGCACATCTCATCCATTGGCGGTCGGGTTTGGAATTTCGTCTGGAGCTCAGGTGGCTAGAATAAAAGACTACGCAGACCTAGTAGTGGTGGGGAGCGCCTTAGTACGTACCATAGAGGAAAACTCAGATGACAAGACACGGCTTCTTTCGGAACTGAGCGCTTTGGCCAGAAACCTTAAGCAGGCCTTAAGATAGTTCTCACCGGTTTTGCGGTGGGGTAGAATATAAACTGGGGGAATGGGATATGAAACCTTTTAAACTAGCGGCCAGAGAAAGTCATGAGGGGGACACCCTGATTGAAATAAACAGTTCGCGAGGTACGGTTAAGATAGGGGAGGGTTACTGTACCGTCATAGCCGGGCCCTGTGCGGTAGAAGGACGCGAGGAGTATCTCAGTATCGCCCGAGCTTTGGCCGACATGGGGGTGCATCTTCTGCGAGGAGGTGCTTTCAAACCGAGGACTTCCCCGTATTCGTTCGCCGGCTTAGGAGAAGAGGGCCTGAAAATACTGGCAGAGGCTAGGGAAGTTACAGGACTGCCGGTTGTAACGGAAGTTCTCGATACCCGTGATGTCGAGCTGGTGCTGGGCTATGTAGATGTGCTCCAGGTAGGAAGCCGTAATATGCAGAACTTCTCTTTGCTGCAGGAGGTAGGCAGGACCGACAAGCCGGTGATACTTAAACGTGGATTTGCCGCCACCATGGAAGAGTGGTTGTTGGCGGCGGAGTACATCATGGCTGCCGGTAACCCGCGGGTTATCTTGTGCGAGCGCGGCATCCGCACCTTTGAAAACTATACCCGCAACACCGTAGACATCGGAGCAGTATCCATGATTAAGGAATTGTCTCATCTCCCGATTATCGTAGATCCCAGCCACGCTACCGGTAGGTGGAAGATGGTGCGCCCGGTGGCCAAGGCCGCCATAGCCGCCGGGGCCGACGGTGTGATGATTGAAGTCCACCAGTGTCCAGAATGCGCTCTTTCCGACGGCAAACAGTCACTAACTCCAGAAAACTTTGCGGTTCTCTTGGAGGACATAAAGAAGCTGGCCGAGGTAGAAGGGAAAAAGATATGACAGCGGGCTAACTAAAAAAACGTTTAATGAAAATGGCGAGAGCGAGGAGAAAGAGAGAGGTCAGGATTACTGCTGCCCCGGGCGGCAGGTCCAGATAAAAGGCCAAGGTTATCCCTATCATCACGCTGATTAATGCCACTGTCACGGAGATCGCCACAGCTGACCGGAAACTGCGGGCCAGCTGAATGCTGGCGGCGACCGGAACGATCATAAGCGATGAAACCAAGAGGGCTCCCACAATTCTCATGGAAACGGCTACCGTCATTGCCACCATGAAAGTAAAGAAGAGATTGATTTTGGTTACCGGGATGCCGGCCACGGTAGCCGCCTCTTCATCAAAGCAGATGTAAAACAGCTGGCGGTGAAGCAGTGAAACCAGTATAGCTACCGTTAAGCCAACCGCGGTTATTATGTAGATGTCAAAACCGCTGAGAGCGACTATGCTGCCAAAAAGGAAGCTCAAAACCGTGGCTGTTGTTCCCCGACCCAGGCTGATGAGGACGACGGCTAGGCTCATTCCGGCGGCGATGATGATGGCCAGGGACAGTTCGGCATACCTGCGGTAGAACCGGTGTAGGTATTCGATACCGAATGCTCCGATCCCTGAAAAAACCAGGCCAGCGGCGGTCGGGTTAATGCCGGCTACGAGACCGAAGGCAACCCCGGCTAAGGATACGTGGGCCAGAGCATCGCCGATGAGCGACAGGCGGCGCAGGACCAAAACTATCCCGATTAACGGGCATATTATTCCTACCACGATTCCGGCCCATACTGCCCGCTGCATAAAAGTATAATGTAGCATTTCCAACGCGATCTTCTCCCTCACGAAAAGTTCAGGCTATTGGTTATTCCGCTCGAGGACGATTCTTTGAAGGAAGACCCGGTTTAGGCTAAGGTTGTAAAAAGGTTGTTTGTTTGACATGCCGGTGAGGCTGCAGTTCGTGCCTAATTTCTTCCGGGCTGTCGTGTACGAAAAGATGTCCTTCCTCCAGGCAGGCCAGCCGATTTATCAAGTCGGCCACTGGCTCCGGGTTATGGGTTACCATGAGTACGGTAATTCCGAGTTCGCGGTTAAAGTATTCTAGAGAAGAACAGAAAAGCTCTTGTGAACCCGCATCGATACCGACCAGGGGCTCGTCCAAAAGCAAGATTTCCGGTTCGCTAACCAGGACCCGGGCCAGGAATACCCGCTGTTGCTGGCCGCCTGACAGCTCGCCGACCATTTGATGGCGGAGGTCAGAAAGACCGGTCAAGGCTAAAGCCCGTTCAACTTTGGCCCTTGCCCCGCTTTGGTCCAGTTTCCTGCTCAGGCTGGCCTGAACCAGGAAGTGATTGCGCACGATTTCCTGAACTGTGGCAGGGAAACTCGGATTGAAAAAAGAAGCTTTTTGCGATAGATAGCCGATACGGTGCCATTCATGGAATTGAGCTAAATCCTTACCCAGCAGTTTTACCAGCCCTGACTGCGGTTTGAGCAGCCCCACGATGATTTTGATCAAAGTGCTCTTGCCCGACCCGTTAACCCCGATTACGCCGACGAAGTCTCCGGAGTAGACTTTGAGGTCCACGCCTTTCAATATCTGGTGATGACCGTAACTGAAATGTACGTCGTGAAGTTCTATTGCCACGTTGTTCATGGCTCATACCCCAGTGCTATTCTCAAATTCTCCAGATTCGAGTACATGATGGAAAAATAGTCTTCGCCAGCCTTCAGCTGTTCCTCGGTCAGAGTGCCTAGCGGATCCAGAACCAGAACCTTGGCACCAGTTTCCTCAGCTATCACCTGGGCTAAGCGGGGAGTAGTCGTCTTTTCAAAAAATATGTAATGCACGTCGTTTCTACGACAGAACTCGGTTATTCGTGCCATGGCAGAAGGGGTCGGCTCAGCTTCGGCAGAAACCCCCATCAGAGCCTGCTGATTCAACCCGTAACGGCGGGCCATATACCCGAAGGCCTGGTGGGTTACGACTATGTCGTGTTTTTGACACTTTTCGATAACAGCACGATAGGCCCTGTCCAGGTTCTCTAGTTTCTGAACCAGCTGGGCGCAGTTCTTCTCGTAAAACTCGCGGTTCTTCGGGTCGGCGGTCGATAAGCCGCTGGCGATATTCTTTGCCATGTCCTGGGCCAAAACCGGGTCCAGCCACACGTGAGGGTCCCAATCCTGGTCGTGAGGGTGGGTATCACTATGGGTGGTATCAGCGGGCAGCAAGGGCAAACCACGGGTAGCTTCGACAACCACCATCGACTTTGTGTCCAAGGCCCCCAAAATCTTGTCGATCCAAGGCTCCATGCCCGCGCCGTTATATACCAAGACCTGCGCCCTTTGCAGTTCAGCCAAGTCCTGGGGTGACGGCTCCCAGGAGTGAGGATCCGCTCCCGGCGGGACCATGCATTTTACGTTTACCCGATCACCGCCGATTTTTTTGGTAAAATCGTAGACCGGATATAGAGTAGCATATACGGTGATCTTTGAAGAAAGCGGGTATTGATTTGAGGTTTGGGAAGAGTCTTTACAACCGGTCAGCGAGCATGCCAAAACGGCAATCAGGACCAAAGAAACAACAGAGTAAAGTCTTCTCAACTTCATCAGGCCTTCCTTTTCCACAACTACATAGTCTCAGCGGTGCTAGAGAAAAAGCACTACGGCGAACACCCACAACATTTTCCACAATAACCGAAGACTTCGAGGCTGTGGTCAATTACCCGGAAATTAACTTTTTCCGCGGCATCCCCGAGGACATTCTTCAGGTCACAACCGGGAAACTCCACGAGTTTGCCGCACCTCATACAAACCAAATGATGGTGATGGGAGTCGTTGAGCTCATACCGCGCGCGCCCGTCGCGAAAATCAACGGCAGTAACAATGCGTAGCCGCATCAAGAGGGCAAGGTTGCGGTAGACGGTTCCCAGCGAGATGTTAGGTTCTTTTTGCTTTAACATGGCACAGATATCTTCGGCGCTGGCATGCCGGTTTTCGCGCAGCATTTCGAGTATAAGGCGCCGTTGGGGAGTAATCTTGTAGCCGTTCGCACTTAATTGCTGGAGCAAGGCATCCAATGATAGAGCCTCCTAAATAAGAATCATTCTTAATCTTAAGAACATTATAATCTTATCGGGATAAGTGATGCAAGCCAAGATCGGATTTCTTTTCAATTCTTCAAATAATCTTTGAGAAAGAGAACCGTCAATGGGCCCACTTTTCCGGGTAACTTTAAGTCGTTCGTAACGAACAAGGTTGCCTGGCTTTCGATGGCTGTGGCCAACTGTATGGCATCAGGCGTGCGTAAACGGTATTCAGCCCGGATCTGGGCGGACCGGACAGCTATGGGCAGGGTGAGCAGATTCAAGCTTTTGCTTCCGGAAGCTGGAAGGGATCGGACCATTGATTTTGACGCTGCTCTGTGCTAAGTTATAAACGTAGGATGGCTAGTTAGGTTACTGAGCAGGTAGGTAGGACGGTAGGGAATCAGATGGTGGCAAAGGGTACCATTTGGCGGATTCCTGCCGGGTGGTATTTTTTTATTTTAGGCTAGAGGAGGTAGGTAGGATGGGGCTATATCAATTGAGAATTAAGAATTAAGAATAATTAGGAATTGAGAATGGGAGGATGGTTTGTTAATCAGCATCTGTCTTAGTTTGCGACAAGCACGTATGTATGTAACTCATTTTCTAAACAGTCAACGAAGGAGGAAGGCAGGATGGTTATTGTAATGGAAAAGAGTGCCACCCCGGAGCAGGTCAGGAGGGTGGAGGAAAAACTAAAAGACAGGGGGTTTTCTACTCACCTGTCGCAGGGCGTAGAAAGGACCATAATTGGGGCTATCGGTGACCGCGATGCGGCTTTGATGGAATCTTTGGCGACTTTGTCCGGAGTGGAGAGGGTAGTCCCAATATTGAAGCCTTTCAAGCTGTGTTCGCGGGAGTTCAAGGGAGAAGACACCGTAGTGAGAGTAGGTGACGTAGAAATAGGTGGAGGAGAGCTTCAGGTTATAGCCGGGCCCTGTGCGGTGGAATCCAGGGAAGGGTTCTTGGAGGTTGCGGAAATGGTCAAGGCAGCAGGGGCCACTGTGCTGCGGGGAGGGGCTTTTAAACCCCGTACTTCGCCCTACTCTTTCCAGGGGCTAGAAGAAGAGGGGCTGAAGATACTGCGGGAGGCCAGGCAGTTAACAGGGCTGCCTGTGATTACGGAAGTTATGGATCCGCGGCTGGTTTCCACTGTCTGCGAATACGTCGACGTGCTGCAAATCGGCGCCAGGAACATGCAGAATTTCTTTTTGTTGAGGGAAGTAGGTAAAATCAAGAGCCCAGTAGTTTTAAAACGGGGGCCCTCCGCTACCATCGAGGAATGGCTCATGGCAGCAGAATACATTATTTCTAGCGGCAACACCAACGTCATTTTGTGTGAGCGGGGAATCAGGACTTTTGAGACCTACACCCGCAATACCCTGGATCTGGCAGCGGTGCCTCTGGTAAAACAGCTGACCCACCTTCCGGTTCTGGTCGACCCCAGTCACGGGACCGGTAAGTGGAAGCTGGTAGGACCTATGGCCTGCGCGGCTGTAGCGGCGGGATGTGATGGGCTGATGGTCGAAGTCCATCAAAACCCGTCTGAAGCCCTCTCAGATGGGCCCCAGTCGCTGACTCCCTCCAACTTCGAGCGCATGATGGAGAATGTGAGGCGTGTCTTTGAGGCAGTTTCCTGCGCTTCTTGAGCAAGGCCGGGTATAATTTAGGCCGAGGGGGAAGGCAGAATGGGTTTTGTGGTTACCATTGTTGGGCTGGGGGTCATAGGAGCATCGCTGGGGCTGGCTTTAAAGGACTCACCTTTGGTTGAAGAGCTGATCGGGGTTGACCCCCAGGACCATGTTGGGAAAGAGGCAGTTGCTCTGGGGGCGGTGCGCCGCACGGAGAAGCTAGAGGCAGGAATCGAAAACGCAGATGTGGTATT
Source organism: Syntrophothermus sp. (assembly GCF_013314835.1). Taxonomy (NCBI): domain Bacteria; kingdom Bacillati; phylum Bacillota; class Clostridia; order Eubacteriales; family Syntrophomonadaceae; genus Syntrophothermus; species Syntrophothermus sp. The sequence continues at coordinate 4,311 of NZ_JABUEX010000026.1, read as the reverse complement.
CCTGTGCTGTCCTCTAGAACGGCTGGAGGAGGTCATCAAACAAGCTGCCCCGGTCCTGAAGCCGGGGGCTGTTGTAACCGATGTGGGCAGTGTTAAACAGGTGGTCATGGAATGGTTTCGCCGGTGGCTGCCCGGCGGGGTTTACGGCATCGGCGGCCACCCTATGGCTGGCTCTGAGAGAACAGGTTTGGCAGGGGCAGACAGGTACCTGTTTGAGAATGCGGTGTATGTTCTGGTGCTTCCACCGGGCATTCCATCCGGACCGTTCGAAACCTTAAGTCAGCTTATCAGTTGTACCGGAGCGAAAATAATAACAATGGATGCGGCTCAACACGACCGCCTGGTAGCCACGGCCAGCCATCTTCCGCACCTGGCAGCGGTGGCCTTGGTAAACCAGGCCGGGAAAGCGCCTGAGGCCCTCGGGCTAGCAGGAGGAGGTTTTAGGGATACAACCCGTGTAGCATCGTCTAACCCGGCTATGTGGGAGGAAATCTTCATGTTTAACCGGGAGGCGGTACTGGACCAACTGGACGGTTTTGTCGGGGAATTGAACCGCTTGCGTGGGTATATAGCTGCCGCTGACCGCCAGCGACTCAGGCAAGAACTGCAAGCTGCTCAGGCTTTACGGGAGTCTGTACCAAGGGGGGCAAGAGGAGCTTTGCCCAGTGCTTGCGAAATCATTACTGTGGTGCCCGACCGTCCCGGGGTGATAGGTTACCTGGGTACGGTTCTAGGTGAAGGTGGGATAAACATAGTTGACATCGAGATCTTACGGGTGCGCGAGGGTGACGGGGGTACCATACGCTTAGGGGTGCCTTCAGTGGAAGATGGGGAGAAGGCAGTGAAACTCTTGCGGGACCAGGGAATTAAAGCATGGATGAGGTGAGCAGATGGATGTAACTGTACGTCGCGCCCCAAAGGGGTTGAGGGGGACTATTACGCTGCCGGCAGACAAATCGATATCGCACCGCAGCGTCATGCTGGCGGCCCTGGCTCAGGGAAAGAGCCGGGTAAAGAATTTCTTGCGGGCGCGAGACACACTAGCCACGGTTCGGTGCGTGCGAGCACTCGGGGTTAACATTATGGACAACGGCGAGGACCTCATAATCGAAGGGCGCGGGCTAGGCGGATTTCTACAGCCAGAAGACATTCTGGACTGTGAGAACTCCGGAACAACTATGCGCTTGATGTCAGGAACTCTATCGGCCTGCTCGTTTTTTTCGGTATTAACCGGGGATTCATCCTTGCGCTCCCGCCCTATGGCTCGGGTAGTGGAACCTCTGCGTTTAATGGGAGCACGCATCGACGGACGAGACGGGGGCCGACTTGCACCGCTGGCTATTCGAGGGGGCAACTTAAAAGGGATCGACTACACCCTGCCGGTGCCGAGCGCTCAGGTCAAATCTGCTGTTCTTTTAGCTGGTTTGGGAGCTGAAGGGGAGACGGTGGTAAGGGAAAAGGTGCCTTCAAGGGACCACACGGAACGGATGCTGGCAGGGATGGGGGCAGAGATTTTTGCCGAAAACGGGGTGATTCGGCTGCAACCGGGAAGAGAGCTCGAACCTTTTGATATGTCCGTTCCAGCCGACATTTCATCCGCGGCTTTCTGGATAGTGGCAGCGACGCTAGTTCCGGAGTCAGAGGTCCTAATCCCTGGGGTAGGAGTTAACCCTACGCGAAGCGGGGTACTAAGAGTGCTTGCTTCTATGGGTGCTAGAATCGAACTTCAGAACCAGAGGGTTGTCGGTGGCGAGCCGGTAGCCGATATACGGGTGGTCTCGGCTGGGAACCTAATCGGCACAACCGTGGCAGGGGAGATTGTACCGTCTCTAATTGACGAAATTCCGGTGCTGGCAGTTGCTATGGCCATGGCTCGGGGTGAATCGGTTGTACGGGATGCGTCGGAATTGAGGGTTAAAGAAACTGACCGGATACTGGCTGTCTGCACCTGCCTGCGCCAGCTCGGAGTAGAGGTAGAGGAGACCGAGGACGGGTTTTATGTTCGGGGGCAGGGCAGGCTTACCGGGGCGAAGGTGGACAGCTACGGGGATCACCGCATTGCCATGGCTATGGGTATCGCTGGGCTGGTAGCCGAGGGGGAAACCATAGTCAAAGGGGCAGAAGCCGTTAACATATCCTATCCCGGTTTCTGGGCGGAGCTCGCCCGTTTTGCCGGCCCGTAAATGTGTAGGGCGGGATCGGGCGGGATCAGGGGGACGGTTCTTGTGGTTTATTTTGAAAAATAAACCACAAGAACCGTCCCCCTGATCCAAGCTTAATTCATCTGCATCTCATCGGCGATGGAAGCGATCTCTTCGATGGAGTTGGCCAGTTCTTGAACAGCTTTGGCCTGTTCCTGGGCGATGACTGATGCTTCTTCTACCTTGCTGAAAGCGGCAGCCAGAATGTCGGCAGCGGCTGTTGCTACTTCAGTTCCTTGCGCCACGACTGTTCGGAGTTCTGATATGCTCTTGCCCACGAGAACTCGAAGTTGACCGATCTGGTTTACCTGATCGGTGGCCTGCTGGTTGGACTTGGCCGCCATGCCGGCGGTTTCATCGGCCTTGCGGCAGGCTGCTTCAGACTGGCTGATGTCGCCCACAACTTTGCCAATCTGAATCTGGATGTCCCGCACCAGGTCCTTTATTTTATCCGCATTTTCGGCAGATTCCGTAGCCAGGTTGCGGATGTCGTTCGCGACCACGGAAAAGCCCCGACCGTGCTCGCCGGCCGTAGCGGCTTCTACGAACCCGTTTACGGCCAGCATGTTGGTCTGAATGGAAACGTTTTCGATGGTATCGACGATTTTCTCGATGCGGCGGATCTTGTCTTGCAGAGAGGCTACGGCAGAGTTAGTGGCGCTGTAAGAGGCGATACCTTCTCTGATCCCGGCCCATACCTTCCGGGCACTGGCCCGGCTGGCTTCTAGAGTCTCTGCTATCTCGGCGTGGATGTTCCCGGCAGCAGAACTTATTTCGGCAATGGTTTCTACCAGTTGCTGGCTCTCTTGCCCGATATCCTGCGCCTTGCGGGCTTCTGCTACCGCGATACGAGCACTTTGGGTCAGCTCGTTCAAGCCTGATGCTATTTGGGTAGCCGAGGAACTGATTTCCTCTATGTTGGCAGAAAGCTGCTCGGCCGTAGCCGCTATCTCTTCGGCCGATTTGTTGATGTTGGTGGAGGTCCTTAGTTCCTCGGCCATGTCGGTCAGATCATGGGTCGCGGCGGTTACTTCGGACAAGGCTTTGGTCTGTTCGGCTACAGCTTTAGCCGCCTCCTGCGTCGCCCCGGCTATCTGAAGGGCGGCGCTGGCTATAGCCTCACCCGAGGTCAGTAGCTCGCCTGCTTTGCCGGTCATCGTTACCCCTCCGGCAACCGCTTCGTCAATCTTGCTTGCATACTGGGCGAAAAGCTGACCTACCTGGGCAAAGCCCTGGTTGGTGTTGGCAAGTTCGTCCTGGAGACGTTCAAAGTTGTTTACAACCTCGCCTATGTCCTTAACTATTTCTTCAACCACTGACCGTATTTCTTCAACTACTCCCCGGATATCCCGGGCCGATCTTTCTGATATCTCAGCCAGGTTTCTCACTTCATCGGCTACCACCGCAAACCCTCGCCCGTGCTCACCGGCCCGGGCAGCCTCAATAGCGGCGTTCAGAGCCAACAGGTTAGTCTGATCCGCAATCATCACTACCGCCTGCACGATGTCGCCGATTTTTTCAGACTGAATTTCCAGTTCTTTTATGCGCTGGCCCGACTGCTGGTTTTTGGCAACGGCTTCCTTCATCTGGTCCATCATGGTCTCCATGCCTCTACGCGACCGCTCGGCTGCTTCCACTCCGCTCAAAGCGTACTGGTGGAGGACCTGTAAGTTCTTGTGGAACTCTTCTACAACCTGATTGACTCTGGTAGCCCCGGTTCGCATCTGCTCGGCGTTTTGGCCGACATCGTTTCCCATAGAGGCCACTTCGGTCATAAGGCGCGCAAACTCTTGGACCGATGCGTTGGTTTCCTCAACTGCGGCCAGAAGCTGCTGTGATGATGCGGCAATGCGTTCGGCCATGGCCTGCTGCTTGGCCAGGGTACGGGCCTTGGCCTTTTCCTGAGCCATTTTGCGAGCCTGCTCTCGCTTGCGGGCTAATTCCGCTGTCTCATCTTGTCTAAGAGCTATTCCGGTTTTGCTAGAGGTTGGCTCGGGGTCCAAACCCGGTGGCTTTTCCAACTGTTTCCGCATTACTTCTTCCCCTCCTCGGCATGGTCTGTTACCTCCCTCGCCACCGAATTGACCGCAAAGAAAACAAGTATATGTCT
>NZ_JABUEX010000106.1:0-4558 GCF_013314835.1 Syntrophothermus sp. | reverse complement strand
ACGGCCAACTCTCTGCGGCCCACCACAGCAACACTCCTCTTTCACCAGGCCATTGGTGCTGCTGCGTCCAACGGGCTTTCTCCCGGGCGCGCGCTCGCAGCAGCGCCTCCGCCTCGTCCCTCCTGTACCTCTTGTGGTTCTACAGCTTTCCGCCTTTTTCCTCCCTGCGGCAGGGCGGTTTTGAGCATAAAATTCCGGTGCGCCTGCTTGCCTGACCGGGGCGCGCCGGGGGCCTTTGGACCCCTTAAAGGAGTAGCAAAAATGTTTGCGAGCGGTTATAATAGCCTTGAGGTGATCGATGTGGCCATACCGCGCGAATGCATAAAGGCCCTCATCGACCGGCTGACCGACAAGCAGGCCGAGGCCCTTTGGGTGATCCTGGAGTCGATGGCCTGGCCCACGGAGAAAATCACGCCGGAAGAGGCCGCGGAGCTCGAAGAAGCAAGGGCCGAAATACGGGCCGGCAAAGGCATCAAAGCCGAGGACGTCTGGCGTGAGTTGGAAATTTGAGGTCATCTTCTCACCCCGGGCCAAGAGGCATTTGAAGGCGTTGGACAGGAGCGTCCAAACCCGCATTAAAGAGGCCGTCGCCAACAACCTGGTCTGTTTTCCGCCAAGGGGCGATGTGATTAAGCTGGAAGGCGGGAAAGGGACCGAGCTGCGGCTGAGGATCGGCGTGGAGGGTGAGAAGAAAAAGCGCAGCAGGCTAAAAAGGCAAAAATCGGTTTATATTCCCCACCCGAAACGTGACAAAGCTGGAAACCCGGAAAGCCGCATCACAACAGGCTTTCTGGGTTTCCAGCATCCTTTTGTCTTTGATTACAACGGCCGTTCTATGGGCTTTTTACGAAGCCGGAGGGCCGACCTGGAAAGGACCGTGAAGAAGCCGGTATAGGAGATCCTTCAACTCGCTTTTTGCTGGGCGCGGAGATTGGCCCGTGCCTTTTCTTTTTTTGAGAGGGCGACCGGCCCGGAAAGGAGATGACGCCGAGGCTGCAGGTGAGTGCGTGACCATAATTCGCGGCGTGGTCACAGCGGGGTGTGACCGCGGTCACAGGATTTGTTCAGTACGCTAAATGCTCCTTATTGTGTACTAAACAGGCAAAGAAGGACGCAAAAGGCTGGTCAAAGAATATATTAAATGCAAAATTTTGGTTCTCAAAAGGAGAAAGGAGAGAAACGTCGAATGGATGCATAATATGGATACGTTAACCAGGTTCAAGAACAGCCTGCTGGCAAGGGGCCTCTTTCCGGGACGGTTGAATTATACGCCGGGCACCTGCGCCGGTTCTTCTCATGGGTGGAAGGCACTTGTGGCGAGGCAGACCCCAAGGCGGTCACTCCCCTGGACGTGGCCAACTACCGGCGGCACCTGCAGAACAAGAACAGGAAGCCCGTCACGGTGAACAACGCCCTGGACGCCATCGGCAGCTTCTTCACCTGGGCGAAGGAATCGGGGATTGTTGAGTCCGACCCGACTGAAGGGGTGAAGCGGCTGCCGGAGCAAAAGGCCGCTCCCAAGTGGCTCGACAGAAGGGAGTTGGGTGCTTTGATGCGGGCGGTTCAAAAGCGCGGGAGCAAGAAAGACCAGGTTTTGATATCTCTCCTGCTGCACACCGGACTCAGGGTATCGGAGGCGGCGGTTTCCCTGAAGGCTAAAGACGTTGTGATCAGGGAGCATTCCGGCCATGTTGTAGTCCGGCACGGCAAAGGGAGCAAGTACCGGGAAGTGCCCCTGAACGCCACGGCAAGGCGTATTTTGAGCGGCTACCTGGCTGACCTTTCCGGTGAGTGGCTCTTTCCCGGCAAGAACGGCCCGATGACCAGGAGGGTGGCTGAAAAGGTCATTGCGAAGTATGCGCGGCTGGCGGGGGTTAAGGTTACTCCTCACTCCTTAAGGCACACCTTCTGTAAGATGCTGGTAGACGCAGGGGAAAGCCTAGACAGGGTGGCAATGCTTGCGGGTCATGAAAATCTGAATACCACGGCCAGATATACCAGACCGGGCAAGGCCGACCTGGAAAAAGCTGTAGAAAAAATTGCGTGGGAGTGAAAAACATGCACAATTTGTTAACAAATGAAGAAAAAAGAGTTTCTGTCTACCAGCCAACTGAAAGACCAACTGATCCTAAAACGGTTACCCCAGATACTCCTTTGGAGGATTTAAACCTGAACTGGCGGGAAGTTGACCTGCCAGAGCGCGAAAGAACGAAGCACGTTCACCGGCTACATCCTTACCTGGGCAAGTTTATTCCCCAGTTGGTGGAAATATTCCTGCGGAAATATTTTCGGCCCGGCCAAATGGTGCTTGATCCATTTTGCGGCTCCGGGACGACTCTTGTCCAAGCAAATGAACTGGGGATTAATGCGGTGGGTTACGATATAAGCGGCTTCAACGTTCTTCTTTGCCGGGCAAAGACGGCAAAGTATGACATCCAGAAAGCGCGGAAGGAAGTTTTGGACATTTTGAGGAAAACGGACGCGGAAAGAAAGAAGGCATATGGCAACCGGCAACTGACCTTCTGGGAAGAAGAGGCCTCCGCTCTTACTTTTGAAACGAAAGACGAATACCTGTTAAACTGGTACGCCCCTCGCGCCTTGACAGAACTGCTGATTTACCGGCATTATATCAAGGATTATGAATACCAGGACCTGCTAAAGATAATTTTATCTCGTTCTGCCCGCTCTGCCCGACTAACCACGCACTTTGATCTGGACTTTCCCAAAAAACCGCAGAGAGAGCCTTACTGGTGCTATAAACATTCTCGAATATGCCAGCCCACAACCGAGGCGTTTAAGTTTTTATGCCGCTACAGTTACGATACTATCAGCAGAATCGAAGAATTCGCCAGAATCAGGACCGATGCAAGGGTTGAAATATTCCATGAAGACAGCCGGACTGCCGATTTCCCCCCTGTTCATGGCGTGATCACCAGTCCTCCCTACGTAGGGCTGATCGACTACCACGAGCAGCACGCCTATGCCTACCACCTCTTGGGCCTAGAGGATAGAAGGGAAGACGAAATTGGGGCGGCATCCAAGGGCACTAGCCAGAGAGCGAAGCAAGAATATCAGGAAGATATAGCGGAGGTTTTTCGCCGGGTAAATGAATCCCTTTTGCCAGGCGGAAGGGTTATCGTCGTGGCCGCTGATACTGCCAACCTGTATGATAGCATTGCTGAACAAGCTGGGTTCCGGGTTGAAGGCGTTATCAACCGGCACGTTAACCGCAGGACGGGAAGAAGATCCAGTGAATTCTTCGAGTCCGTATTTATTTGGAGAAAGGACTGACTTCATTGCTTCCGGAAGAGAAGAAAGAGCGCATTAAAATTATGCTAAAAAACTGGCTCTATAGAAAATTTGATGATATTCAGAATATCGATCCAGTGTCCCTGTTGCCAAACCCTTTTTTGTTGAGAGTATTGGGGATAAAAGAAAATACAGTTGAGGCTTACGAGTTTCGTATCCGTCAAAGGCTGGAAAGGACACTGGTTACTTCTTTTGGCAGTATATTTCAGGAAGTCTTGAAAGTGTTGGACAAAGAGGCCAGAGTTGAGGACATTGACCTTGTTTTTAAGAAAAATGGCAAAACTCACTACGTTCAGTTAAAGAGCGGGCCTGAAGGTTTTACCCGCCCGGCCTTGAGAAAAACCAAGCAAACTTTTGAGGAACTGAAAATGCAAGATCCGAGTTGTGTGACAGTTATCGGCTTCGCCTACGGGAGCAGTATGGATTTGTCACCGGTATGGGGGCAAGAGGCGAAAGAAAGCGCGGATATGCTTTTGGCTGGAAAAGACTTATGGGATTATTTTTTGGGGAAAGGAGCTTATGAAGAGATCTTAAGCGTTTTTGAAGAAGCCGGAAATGAAGTGGTCAAAGAGAAAACCGGCGGGCAGAGTGGGCTTTACGGGACGTTTGTAAAAATGCTGCTTGAGAAAATCAGGTAGGTAAAAAGCGACCTTTCTTTCTGGTTAGCTTGACCTTCCCAGCGCGGGATTAATTTCCCGCGCTTTTTCGTTTTTATTGGGAGGTGAAACGCGGCATGGAAGAGCAGATATTCCTCACCGTGCCGGAGGCGGCGAAGATTTTGCGGCTGAAGCGGAGCACCGCGTACGAGTACGTCCGGCAAGGAATTATCCCCAGCGTCCGGCTGGGGCGGTTTATCCGAATCCGGCGGGATGTTGTTGAAAATCTTGGGTTCGAGAAGGAAATCGATGGGGCCGGGGCGAAGTCTTAATTCGCCCCGGCCGGCAAAAGGAGGTACGAAGTTTGCGGGGCTGCATCTAGAAGAGGTCGTCGCGGTCGCGGACCGTGATCGTTGAGCTTCCTCTGGTTCTACAGTTTTCCGCCTTTTTCCTCCCTGCGAGGGCAGTTTTGAGCATAAAATTCCGGTGCGCCTGTTTGCCTGACCGGGGCGCGCCGGGGGCATTTGGACGCCTTAAAGGAGTAGCAAAAATGTTTGCGAGCGGTTATAATAGCCTTGAGGTGATTAATATGGCAGTAGCGCGCGAGTATGTGAAAGCCCTCATCGGCCGGCTGACCGACGAACAGGTGCAAG
>NZ_JABUEX010000104.1:0-4650 GCF_013314835.1 Syntrophothermus sp. | reverse complement strand
TTATTTGTCTTGTTGTGCCAGAAATGGTCGCTGCCTCTCAAGGAGTGGCGCTTGATCATCACTGACGCTTTGTCTGCTTTCACTACCATTGTTCAGCCATCTGTCCCAACTCATGTCTGAATTTCAAAAGAAACCCCTTGACAAGACCTTGAAAAACTGGTAAGATAAACTTCGCCCAAGTGGCAAACGGTCTCGCGCAAGAAGCAGATCATTGACAACAGAATAGCCCATTCTAGATAGACGGAACCCCAAAGGGTGCTTGCAAGAGAGAAAGCCGGTGTTGTCCAGGATAAGGACGAAATGGAAAACATCGGCGGTTTTGTCTCCAATCCCTGAGGTAACCGGACGTGCGATGAGGCGTAGTACCTTAACAATTGAAAAGTGATAGGAAGTTCAAAACCCAGTCGTTCTTTTGAACCGCAAATGAAAGAAAAACAACGTCGAAAGACGATATTTTGCGGAGAGTTTGATCCTGGCTCAGGATGAACGCTGGCGGCGTGCCTAATACATGCAAGTCGAACGGAGAATGTAGCAATACGTTCTTAGTGGCGAACGGGTGAGTAACGCGTTGGTGACCTGCCCCGAAGAGGGGGATAACAGCTCGAAAGGGCTGCTAATACCCCATGTGGTCGCTGGGATTAGATGCCCGGTGACTAAAGGTGAAAATCACTTCGGGAGGGGCCTGCGTCCCATCAGCTAGTTGGTAAGGTAATGGCTTACCAAGGCGATGACGGGTAGGGGGCCTGAGAGGGTGACCCCCCACACTGGCACTGAAAACGGGCCAGACACCTACGGGTGGCAGCAGTAGGGAATATTGGTTAATGTGCGAAAGCGCGAACCAGCAACGCCGCGTGTGCGATGAAGGCCTTCGGGTTGTAAAGCACTTTTTGAGGGGATGAGGAAGGACGGTACCCTCAGAATAAGCCTCGGCTAACTACGTGCCAGCAGCCGCGGTAAAACGTAGGAGGCGAGCGTTATCCGGATTTACTGGGCGTAAAGCGCGTGCAGGTGGTTTGGAAAGTTGGATGTGAAAGCTCCCGGCTTAACTGGGAGAGGTCGTTCAATACTTCTGAACTAGAGGATGGGAGAGGGAGGTGGAATTCCGTGTGTAGTGGTGAAATGCGTAGATATACGGAGGAACACCAGTGGCGAAAGCGGCCTCCTGGCCCATTTCTGACACTCAGACGCGAAAGCTAGGGTAGCAAACGGGATTAGAGACCCCGGTAGTCCTAGCTGTAAACGATGCGGACTTGGCGTCGGTGGGGTAAAATCTATCGGTGTCGAAGCTAACGCGGTAAGTCCGCCGCCTGGGGACTACGGCCGCAAGGTTAAAACTCAAAGGAATTGACGGGGGCCCGCACAAGCAGCGGAGCGTGTGGTTTAATTCGATGTAACACGAAGAACCTTACCAGGGTTTGACATGTTGGTGGTAGGGATCCGAAAGGTGACCGACCCGCAAGGGAGCCAGCACAGGTGCTGCATGGCTGTCGTCAGCTCGTGTCGTGAGATGTTCGGTTAAGTCCGCTAACGAGCGCAACCCTCGCCGTGTGTTATACGTGTCACGCGGGACCGCCGGTCTTAAGCCGGAGGAAGGTGAGGATGACGTCAAGTCAGCATGGCCTTTATGTCCTGGGCTACACACACGCTACAATGGTCAGTACAGCAGGTTGCGAAGCCGCGAGGCGGAGCCAATCCTTAAAGCTGGCCTCAGTTCAGATTGCAGGCTGCAACCCGCCTGCATGAAGACGGAGTTGCTAGTAACCGCAGGTCAGCTATACTGCGGTGAATACGTTCCCGGGCCTTGTACACACCGCCCGTCACGTCATGGGAGCTGGCAACACCTGAAGCCGGTATCCTAACCCGCAAGGGAAGGAGCTGTCGAGGGTGGGGTTGGTGACTGGGACGAAGTCGTAACAAGGTAGGTGTACCGGAAGGTGCGCCTGGATCACCTCCTTTCTAGGAGTTGCGAGCCGGTGTCTGTGGATACAGGCTCTATCTCCTTTCAAGTCTCTCAGCGGTGAAGAGACGAAGAACGTTGGGAAACTTCCTGTCACTTTTCAGTTGTGAAGGTACGGGCCTTTAGCTCAGCTGGTTAGAGCGCGCCTCTGATAAGGGCGAGGTCTCAGGTTCGAGTCCTGAAAGGCCCACTTCCCGGGTATCTGGGGATGTAGCTTAGTTGGGAGAGCGCCGCCTTTGCACGGCGGAGGTCAGGGGTTCGAGTCCCCTCATCTCCACTGAGCTTGAGTTGGAGAGTAGGTGTCGCAGGCAAGCAAGAGAACGAGAGAGCAAGTAGAAGTGGTGTAGCGGGTTTGTCTGGATGGAGGTTGACCAGGGCTGTGTGCTCCTGACGAAATGGGTGAGGATCACCCAGCGCCGGTCAACCGGCGAGTAAGAAGAACCTTAACAATTGAATAGTATGTAGGCCAAGTCTGAAGATCGTAAAACGATCCAATTTTATGGTGAAAAATTTCAAAGAATACTGGGTTCTCCGTATCATGTGGAGAAGCTACTAAGAGTTTACGGTGGATGCCTTGGCGCCAAGTGCCGATGAAGGACGTGGGTCACTGCGATAAGCCTCGGGGAGCCGTGAACAGGCGCTATATCCGGGGATGTCCGAATGGGGAAACCCGCTGTCGCGAACCGACAGCATTGCCATCTGAATCTATAGGTTGGCAAGGGGCACCTGGGGAACTGAAACATCTAAGTACCCAGAGGAAAAGAGATCATTCCCTGAGTAGTGGCGAGCGAAAAGGGAAAAGCCCAAACCGTTCCAGCTTGCTGGAGCGGGGTTGTAGGGCCTGGCATATGGGAGTTACAAAGTGTTTTGTTAGTGGAAAGGTGTGGGAAAGCCTACCAAAGAGGGTGATAGTCCCGTACGCGAAAACGAAACACCTCCCGCCAGGTACCTGAGTACTGCCGGGCACGCTAATCCGGCAGGAATCTGGGAGGTCCACCTCCCAAGGCTAAATACGCTTGGCGACCGATAGTGAACAAGTACCGTGAGGGAAAGGTGAAAAGTACCCCGTTGAGGGGAGTGAAATAGAACCTGAAACCGTGAACTTACAAGCAGTCGAAGGGCTAATGGCAGGTCGGTGCTCCGGTGAAAGCCGGGTGCGCGCTGCTACGCCTGACGGCGTGCCTCTTGGAGAATGAGCCTGCGAGTTAATCTTTGTGGCGAGGTTAAGGGAGTGACACCCGGAGCCGTAGCGAAAGCGAGTCTGAATAGGGCGTTTAGTCGCAAGGATTAGACCCGAAACCGGGTGAGCTACCCATGGCCAGGGTGAAGCGAGTCTAACCGCTCGTGGAGGCCCGAACCTACTAATGTTGCAAAATTAGGGGATGAGCTGTGGGTAGAGGTGATATGCCAAACGAACTCGGAGATAGCTGGTTCTCCCCGAAATAGCTTTAGGGCTAGCGCTATGTGTTTAGTACCGGAGGTAGAGCACTGAATGGGCTAGGGGGCTTATCGCTTACCAAACCCAATCAAACTCCGAATGCCGGTACTCCAGAGCATAGCAGTCGGACTGTGGATGATGAGATTCATGGTCGAGAGGGAAACAACCCAGATCATCGGCTAAGGTCCCCAAATTCAAGCTAAGTGGGAAACGATGTGGGGTTACTCGAACAACCAGGAGGTTTGCTCAGAAGCAGCCATCCTTTAAAGAGTGCGTAATAGCTCACTGGTCTAGTGATCCTGCGCGGAAAACTTAACGGGGCTAAGCTTGGTACCGAAGCCATGGGTTTCAGTTTTTACTGGAGCGGTAGGGGAGCGTTCTGTCAGCGGTGAAGGTCGACCGTAAGGACGGCTGGAGCGGACAGAAGTGAGAATGCAGGCATGAGTAGCGTAAAACACGTGAGAACCGTGTTCACCGTAAGTCTAAGGTTTCCGACGCCAGGTCATTCCGCGTCGGGTTAGTCGGGTCCTTAACCGAGGCCGAAAGGCGTAGGCGATGGATATCCGGTCAACATTCCGGAACCACTTGAGCAGAGTGATGGGGGGACGCAGCGAGGTAGGCCAGCCTGTGATTGGTTGTACAGGTGCACCATGCGTCAGACGATGAGGCTTGTTGGAAAATCCGCAAGCTGAGTTGAGGTATGGTGGCGTGCCCTTGAGGTGTAAGTGAGTTGAGCCTTGCTGCCGAGAAAAGCCTCTAAACGTTGAAGCTCGAGTGCCCGTACCGCAAACCGACACTGGTAGACGGGTAGAATATACCAAGGTGAACGGGAGAACCTTCGTTAAGGAATTAGGCAAATTTGCCCCGTAACTTCGGGATAAGGGGTGCCTCCTGATGTGAAAGTTATCTTGAGCATCGGGGGGTCGCAGTGAAATGGCTCTAGTGACTGGTTAACAAAACCACAGGTCTCTGCTAAGCCGAAAGGCGATGTATAGGGGCTGACACCTGCCCAGTGCCGGAAGGTTAAGGGGAGAAGTTCGCGCAAGCAAAGCTTTGAACCGAAGCCCCGGTGAACGGCGGCCGTAACTATAACGGTCCTAAGGTAGCGAAATTCCTTGTCGGGTAAGTTCCGACCCGCACGAACGGTGTAACAACTAGAGCACTGTCTCGACGAAGGACCCGGTGAAATTGAAATGGCTGTGAAGATGCGGCCTACCCGCAGCAGGACAAAAAGACCCCGTGGAGCTTTACTGCA
>NZ_JABUEX010000103.1:0-4735 GCF_013314835.1 Syntrophothermus sp. | reverse complement strand
TTCACGTTTTTCACCTCCTTTCTCGTCACGCTGTCTTCTTCTGCCGCAGTAAACTGCGGGCGATGGGCAAAGCGAGGGACACAAACCGTTGCCGTCGGGCCTCCTCGAGACCGTCACTTGGGGCGGTCCAGACCCTGCAACGTGGACAGTACCAAGACCCGGTTCCGGCGAAGTCCGGGTCCCAGTGGGTAGGGCCGCCGCAGAGGGTGCAGGGTTGAGACCGCTGCTCAGGCATCGGCGGAGGCTTCCTTGGACGTATCGTTCGATTCGGGCGCAAAAAATAGACCGTCTATTGTAGCGCCGAGAGTCTCGGCAATTCTTCTTGCGACCAATATCGTTGGGTTGCGTTGGCCTTGCTCGATCTTGTAATAGTGCCAAATCGATATGCCGACTTTAGAAGCCACGTCTTTTACGGTCAATCCTCTTTTGATTCGCAGTTCCTTAAGTCGATCGCGCATTTTCATCATCTCCTTGGGCGGTGGGTCTACTTCCAGAGTAATGAACGATGTGTCCAATGTCAATAGGGGGGGTTGGATATTTTGGCCAAAAAATTTCCGCGTGGGACCCTGTGTGCTATTCTGACTGAGGAGATGGTTCGCCTGACCCTCGGGAAAAGGCTAATCGGTCTGCGTGAACAGCGGGGATTGAGTCGTGAAGAGCTGGCCAAGAGGCTCAACCTCAGTTATTGGGCTATTGCCAAGTATGAGACCGACGAACGTATGCCTTCTTCTGATATCCTATCCAGACTCGCAGACTTCTTCGGGGTTTCTATCGATTACCTCGTAGGCCGAACAGACGACCCGGGACGGCTCGGCAATGACAGTACGACTACTGATCCCGCTCTTCCAGATTGGGTCAAGAAGCTGCCACCCGACATGCAAAAGTTCGTCGAAGAAGAATCCAAGCACGGCTGGCCATATCTCCGCCTCGCGCGGGGACTAAAGATGAAGGACCTAAGCCCGGCGGAGTTGGAAGCGATAGTGGAAACCTGGATGGACGCCAAGCGGCGGTACGAGAAAGAGTTCGGTCCCAGAAAAGAGTAGGCCGGAGGAAGGAACCGGCCACCGTTGTGGGAGAGTGGCTAACAACGTCGCGAAGCTGTTACGAACATATGTACGGGGGGTTATCGAGTAGTGATTGTGCTACCCGCTCCTCGTAGCGGAAGGTTCCCGGTCGATGTAATTGAAATAGCAAGAACGCTCAAAGTCCAGGTATACCTGACCATCTTACCCGATAAAATCTCCGGGATTCTGCATAAATTCCCGGGAAAGTCGTACCTCTATGTGAACATCACGCATTCGTGGGAGCGACAGCGTTTCACTATCGCTCATGAGCTAGGGCACCACCTCTTCGATCCGGCTGGTACGTACCTTACATACAACGCACAAGAGGCCTGGACCATGTGTGAGCGGCGGGCAAGCCGATTCGCTGCCCAATTATTGATGCCAAGATCGGAAGTCAGGCGGTGCGTCAGGGCAAGAATGTGCCTTACGGATATGTGTCAGCACTTTGGCGTATCTGCGGAAGCAATGACGCTCCGCCTCGACGAACTTGGCTACCGCCTAGTTACGGGAGGGTATAAGAATGTCGTCGGGTGAATGGAAGAACAAGATCTACTTCGGTGACAACCTCCGCGTACTCCGGGAACACATCCCCGACGAGTCCGTGGACCTTATCTACCTCGATCCGCCGTTCAAGTCCGACGCTACTTACAACGTGCTCTTTAAAGAGTACAACGGTACCCCCTCGGCTGCGCAGATCACGGCGTTTGAAGACACCTGGCACTGGGGCGAAGAGTCAGAAAGCGCGTACCATGAGATCGTGACGCGGGGACCCAAGAGAGTCGCCGACTTAGTGCAGGCATTGAGAAACTTTCTAGGAACTAACGACATGATGGCTTACCTAACAATGATGGCCATACGGCTAGTCGAGATTCACAGGGTTCTGAAGCCAACCGGTACTGTATACCTCCACTGCGATCCCACAGCTAGCCACTACCTGAAGATACTTATGGACGCAGTGTTCGGGCCAGGCAAGTTTGTTAATGACATAGTATGGCAAAGGATAAACGCCAAGGGACACTCGTTTACCCGGTTTCCGTCTAACCACGACAACATCCTTCGCTATGCCAAGTCGGGCAAGTGGGTATGGAATCCACAGTATGTAGGACACAGCCCGGAATACATCCAGAAGTTCTATCGCTATGTGGAACCAGAGACAGGACGTCGATACAGCCTGGCAGATCTGACGAGTCCAAATAAAAACAGACCAAACCTCACCTACGAATTCCTCGGGGTAACAAGAGTATGGCGCTGGACAAAGGAAAAGATGCAGGAGGCCTACAAGAAAGGCCTAATAGTTCAATCTGCACCAGGGAAGGTTCCCAGGCTAAAGCGCTATTTAGACGAGCAGGAGGGGACATCTGTAGGAGACACATGGACAGATATTAAGCCTATTCAGTCTCACGCAAAAGAACGCCTCCCCTACCCCACACAGAAGCCCGAAGCTCTTCTCGAACGTATCATCCGAGCCAGTAGCAACGAGGGAGACCTCGTGCTCGACCCGTTTTGCGGGTGCGGAACTACGATAGTGGTCGCAGAACGCCTGCAGCGCAGGTGGATAGGTATAGACATTACGCACATTGCTATAACCCTTATGAAGCACCGTCTGGCTGCTTTCGGCTCGTCGCTTTCACCGTACGAAGTAATAGGGCTGCCTCAAGATCTTGCCTCGGCACGTGCTCTTCTGAACGAGCCCGACGGACGATACCAGTTCCAGATGTGGGCCCTGGGGCTAGTTGATGCCCGTCCGGCCCAAGATACCAAGAAAGGTGCCGATGCTGGCATCGATGGGTACATCTACTTCTTCGACGATGAATCTGGCAAGCCCAAGAAGATTGTCGTGCAGGTTAAGAGTGGCCATGTAAGCGTCGCACAAATACGCGACCTTAAAGGCGTGATGGAGCGTGAAAAAGCGGTTATCGGATGCTTTATCACCCTCGAGGAACCGACAAGGCCGATGAAAGAAGAGGCCTTATCAGCAGGTTTCTACGAACCCGCTTTCCTCGGAGGGAAGTATCCAAGGCTCCAGATTCTAACGATTAGCGAGCTCCTCGCGGGCAAGAAGTTGGAGTTCCCGAGAGTAGCCGAAGCCACTTTCCAGAAAGCCAAGCCTCAACGAAAGCGTACGGTTATCGAGCAGCCGCTCATATCTGACCGGGGATGAGAAGATGAGCACCTTGGTCGCAGCTAGTGCCGCGTTTCTAGCGAAGAGCAGAGCCGGGAGAGCACTCGGTCCCGGTGCGGAGGTAGGAGCAACGTTTCGGGTCCAAAAGGAACAAATCAGGCCTGCGGGGAATATGTGATAACAGGACTGAAGGGGGGTGGCACGTGAAAAGAAGTGGATTGAGCATCGACATAGACTCCAAAGAGGGTTTCGTCAGGATTGAACTCTTCTTGGATGCTCTTCAGGAGTTTAGGGGGATGTTGTCCAGCCTTGACACGGGTTACCCAGAGCCACTCGTTTGGGTTATCACTGAGCTATCGGTCGGCAGTGCTCATGCTGCGGTTGAGCCCATCGGAAATCCGCAGGCTGGCATGGTAGCATGCTCGGCGGCAATCAGAGGGCTGGTAGCCTTGGAGCGAGGGGAGGAACTACCGGAGGCGTTTAGACCTGCTCTCGCCTATGTCAGGAACCTCGCTGTAATAGCTCATAGGACAGGTGCGTCGATAGCGATAGGTGCCCTTGATACAGTTAAGCGTCTAACAGAGAAAACACTTGAAGCTGCCGACAGGTTGCTTGCCCAAGAGAACATACTCGAAGAAACCTGGGGTAGCGTCGAGGGCACCATCGAGATGGTTTCTCTACGCAACGGTTTGCAGTGCAATATTTACGACAACCTCACTGACGAGAAGATCGAGTGCCGTGTCGATGAGAGCCTGTTCGAGGAAGTTCGGAATGCGCTCGGGAAGCGCATCATAGCCACCGGCCGGCTGAAGCAGCTCGCCGGTAGAGTTCGAAGTATGAAGGTCCTGCAGCTCATTCCCTTCTCGAGCGAGGAAGATCTACCCTCCATCGATCAGGTAACCGGGATAGCTCCCGATATTACTGGAGGCCTGAGCATACAGGAATACATCAGGAGGTTGCGGGATGAGCAATGATCCACCCATTGTGTACGTCGAAAGCTCTGTATTTCTTGCATTGCTCAAAGGCGAAACTGGTCGAGTAGAAGATTGCCGGTCGGTGATGATCCGGGCCGAATCATAAGAAACCCGCTTTCACGTAGTGGTAAGTAGCAACTGCTTCCTTGAATACTTCGTCCTTTTTGTCAAAGGTTAGAAAAAGGACTATCTTTCCATCTTCGATTATGGACCGTACTTGGTCAGGGGGAACCCACCTGATTTTTGCAACCGGCGGCACAGATCCAGGTACCCGTCGGTTTATCTCCTTCCCGACCTCCTCGAGACTTGACTCAAGTTTCAGTCGTACTGCTTTCCGGCGGAAAAAGTGCCACATGCTGCCTATAAGCCAGCACGCATCCGCTATCAATCTCTTGATCGAGAAGTAGAAGTTAAACACAAGAAGGAAGGTAGTGATAGCGGCTACTAAAGCGGCAGCGGTGGCATTCAGAGCTACTCCCTCGCTTTAACCGTAACGCTCAACTATTTTCGAGAGGCAACGCACGTTTGAACAGCACACGCCTACCGTGTCACCGTCGGGTACAAACGCTCCAAGG
>NZ_JABUEX010000025.1:0-44485 GCF_013314835.1 Syntrophothermus sp. | reverse complement strand
AGCGATGGACCTCCAAGGTCTATAATGACTTCAGACCGCATCAAAGCCTGGGATACATAAGCCCCACCCAGTTCTTACAACAACACTGCGCTAGTCCATAGTGTCTCACATGTGTTGAACTAGTACAAGGCCTTGCATTTTTTATCGTCGTAAGATACGATACTAAAGAATGAAACAGCCTACCGTTGTCGGGATGGAAATTTTTTAGTTGTGTGCTTGCTAAAGAAAAAGATTAGCCTACCTATGAGGACTCCACCTCATTCAAAATCCAGCCTGGCGACCGTGGAAAAGTTTGGCGGGTAGTTTTTATTTTTCGTTGTGTGCCGAACCTATCACTCTCGTTTTACCACGAAGTGGCACTATTGTCAACTCCAACTTTCACTCCCCGCCTACTCTATTTTAACTGCAAAACATACCTCAAAGCGCTTACGTAGAGCAACCCAAATACCCCACCTTCGTTCCGATCCAAGCACCTTTATATTTCCTCGCAGCAGCCGAACCCCTGCGAGTTCTTAGCTCCTAACCCGGCCTCAAGGGCCAAGGTCAACATTTCCGGGTCACCCTTTAGCCTGAAGCGGCCCAGCCATCCTTTGACGACTGTGTTTTTGTATTTCAATACCTTAAAATCGTTTGGTGTTATCTTCTCGGCGCTGATCTTTACAGGTTCTGCTCCAGAAAAGGCTCGCCCGTATAGAATCTCGTACTTTTTCGCCAAGTTCAGCCCGACGAGCACGGAAAATCGTTCTTCAAATGGAGAGTAATAGTACGTATACCTGCCCGAAGGTTTGTCTAGGGTGCTGTAGACTGTAAGCGGAGAAAGCATCTGTACCCTTATTTCCTGCTTTCGCACGACCTGCTCACCGGATGCTATACCTGCTATTTCCAGCCACGTGCTCCCTATCCTCATGTACCCGCGCCGCAACAATCCCTTACCCAACTCTTTAACCAAAAAAGCTACCGGCGAGGTTATCACCAGACGTACGGGAGGAGAAAAGACAATGATCTCCCGTTCTTTTTCGAAGTGGCTTTCGCCTAGCAATCGCGAAAACGTAAAAAGCTTGAACCTACGATCGCGCCAGACAAACCCGTTAGAGTGCAGGTACTCGGCTAAGGTCGGTTCCTCGATGAGGCGGTAGACGGCCGCCTGAACAAGATGGTTATGGTGTATGGGCAGGGTTAACCTGCCTTTCGCTTCTAGCGTAACGTCTAACCTCACCCGATTTCTCCCCTTTTCCAGGTTACAAGCCCCAAAATCCGATTAATACCAGTTCGTGAGGATCTCCAAAACGTCACCGACGCTGAGAACTTCTGTGCTCGCGCAAGGTAGCAACTACATTGCACGTAAACTGGCAACCAGTTAATCGTCCGATTTTAAGCAATTAATTATCCATCACCTCCTTCGATTCCTTCCAAAATTTGTCGTCAAATTTCGACAAACTACGACCTAATGTGACTCTGGTGAAGCCGGTAACCATCGAATTTTAGGAGCTTCGTGCCAGGGGGTTACGGCCTGAGACCGGATCTTTGAGTTTTTGACATTTCTTTCCCTAAATTGCTAAACTGTTGTTGGATGCTGACGAGTCCGATCCATGTAGGAGGATGATGCACGTTGGCCATGCTTAATTTTCACGTGCATCTCGTTGGGAGAGCTTAGGTTCATCGGAATCGATTACTGGTGTCTGCCATCACTGAGCTTTCACTTGATTTTCCGAAAAGAAAGGAGCAATGCGATGTCGGAAGCCTTGGCTCCCACAGAACCAGTACGTAAAGCAGAAATAAACTTACGTTTGGCCCAATTTGAGTTTCCGCCTATGCAGGACGTTCTGCTTGTCGGGAGGAAAGCTCCTATCGGCGCGGAGTCAGCCAAGCGGATGGTAGAAGCCTTGTCCCCAGATCAATACGAGTTGTTCCTTCTCGACCACGAGGTTTTTGAAGCAGCCGTAATAAGAAAGTCACTACTTAATGTGGTTCCTAAAGAGAGCCTTTTTCCTATAGTCCTCGAAGAGAGTTCGAGGATCGCAGATGATTCCATGATCATCAAGATAGGGATTAACGTGGTGATTCAGGTAAGTCGCTTGGTCAGCATATAACTGCAAAAACGGCAGTTTATCCGGCTCTTGCCAGACGGTTCTTGAGTCGGCTCTGTAGGTTCTTTAATAATCTAATGGGGAGGGGAGCGGTACTGGGCAGGCCGCTGTGAGAACATGGGTACGCTTAAGAGTATAATGGTATGCGATCCGGTTACAGTGTCGCCGGATGCTAGTGTCGCTCGAGCGGTTCAGTTGATGCAGAGGTTCAAAGTAGGCGGGCTCCCTGTGGTCCAGGAAGGGATGCTGGTAGGTATCCTGACTTCCCGCGATGTTCGCAATGCCCATCCTAACCGGCTTGTGGCAGACGCTATGACCAGAGAAGTCATAACCATCAGCCCTGATTGCTCTATTTGGGAGGCAAAAGAGAAAATTGACCGCTACTGCATCGAGAGGCTGGTAGTGGAGGCTGAAGGCAGGCTATTAGGGATCATTACGAAATCTTGCCTGCTTATCCACTTCGGTAAAGCCGTCGACTCTCTTACTGGCCTTTTTACAGCCGATTACGCCTACTATGCAGCAGAGAAACTGCTCAAAACCAATTCTTCAGCAGTCGTCATTTTTATCGACCTCGATAATTTTGGAGAAATCGATAAGCAACTGGGCCACGCCGAAGGGAACAGCATCCTGGTAAAGGTCGCGGAGGCTCTCAACAGCGGCACTGCCGAAGGAGTAGATTACTTGTGTCGCTATGGGGGCGACGAGTTTGTGGTGGTGACCTCGAGGAACGTAAGAGAGGCACAGGAGTTGTGTTTTTCTCTTCTCGACGCCATTAGCAACGTAACCTGGCCGGGACTGCAAAACCGGGGACTGGCTTTGGCGGCTTCTGCCGGTATAGTACCCGGCCGCCGATCTGCAAGTGACAAGGACAAGCAGAATTGGCTCAATGTGGTTGATCTCGTCAATCTAGCCAGCCTCGGATCCACCCAAGCTAAACAGAAAGGGCATCGGGTTCTCACCATGGATGAAGTGGAAGTCGTAGAGTAGGTCTTGGTAAAATTATGGTTAACGGCTGTAGGTGCAGAACACTAAGAACGATATCAACTACTGTTTCGCCTCAGATAAGCGACAACGAGATAGCCTGCCGCCAGTACCAGAACGAGCCCTGTTATCGTGCTCACGAGGTCATGTGTTCGGTAGAAATGATAGCCTAATCCCGTATATATTAAAGCTGTAGGTAGTTTGCCTATTGCGGAGGCTAGTGTGAAGATGCGGAAGGACACGCCTCCTACCCCGGCTGCCACGTTGATGAGTGGGGTAGGAACGACCGGAATGATCCGGGCCAGGACGATGCTCCAGAAACCGTAGTGGGGGTTTATACTTTCCAGGTCCAACCGGTACCGCTCCGACATCTTGCGGCTGAACCAATCGTATCCTAAATGGCGTGCCATCACGAAAGCGGCGCAGGCACCGCTCAGGGCTCCCAGCCACGCTAAAAGAAAGCCTTCCCAAAAACCAAAAAGCATCCCGGCAGCCCCAGCCAGAATAACGTAAGGAAATACGGGGAAAACCGCCTGAATAAAAAAAAGCCCAAAAGCCACTCCCGGAGCCAGGGCATGGAAATTGTTAATGTATTTTGTAACCTCAGCCATGCTGAAACTTTCAATCACAGGCTCTTTGACTCCTCCAACGATACAGCTTGCAACAAGGTCAGGTCTTATCCCGCTTCCCGGCAACGCTGGCATAAATTCAGAATACTAGGAAAACGGAAACCGACGAAGACTCAAGCTGTGGCAGGCAGGCTAAATTTCCAACTCGAGGGGGGCCTCTTCGGATAGTTGCCTGGCCACGCTTAAGCTGATTCCCCCGCTAACAGTATACGCGGAGAAATGCCTGCCTCTAGCTATGGATAATACTGTTTTCTAAGCCTCTTTCAGGAAATGCCGCTCCAGCCATGCCAGGGTTAGGTTTTCTCTGATTTCGTGGCTGGTGGTAAACCTGTGGTCGCTTCCTTCGACCAGGTGAACTTCCGCATTCTCTCTCAAGGCCTCGCCCAAAAACCGAGCGTTTTGCGGGCTCACCACCTCGTCTTTCAACCCATGCACGATGAGCACCGGGCGGTCTCTCAGCCCGCTAATATATTCTACCATATTATGGTTATATAAATCAGCCGCAAAACCAGGCCCGAGCCTAAACTCTCCCCAATCGTCGGTTATACTCACTTCCAGCCCTTTCTTCATGGCTTCGAACTGCTCCGGCATCATCGCCGAAAAAGTCTCTACCAGAAAAACCGGGGTTGACCACAGCACGACACCCCTCACACGCTCGTCTTTACTGGCCTCGACCAAAGTAGTGCTACCGCCAAAACTCCGTCCCAGGAGCACCAACGGCTTATCAACCCGAGAGCACGCCCAGTCAACCACGTCCTTCAGGTCGTCTGCCTGCCCTGACAAGGTCACCTGGGTAAAGTCCCCCTCGCTTTCACCGCTACCGGCAAAATCGAAGGCCACGAGACTACCTCCGCGTTCAGCCAATTTCTGGCCTAGGCTGTAGATCCGGCCTCCGTTCTCTTTACTCCCGCGAAAGCCGTGAGCGGCCACCACCAGGCACCTGGCCCTATCCTCAGGCTCAAAAACCAGAGCCGCTAACCTTTTCCCTTCCCGGTTGGGGATGAAAACCTTATCCCAACTCATCCCCTTCACCTCTCACATCGGCTTCTTCGGTTTTTGCTGGTCTTCCGACTCGAACCTCACCCGGTTTTTGCACATGTCACAGATGTAAGTGCTCGAAGGCTTAGCAACCAGCTTCTGGTAGGCCGGATTATCCTCTGCAATCTCATACTTCTTCCCGCACAGGGCACAACGAGTAGCCAGTGGCATCAAACGCTCCCCCTTTCACAATTCCTCTCCTACCTAATTGTAATCGACCCGGGTGAGAGGTGGCCACTGATGGGCACAGATTAACGGAGATTAACACAGATTTACACTGAATGTCTTAAAATTTTGACGATATTCGTAAAATAATAGTCCCTGGAAGGCTCCTCCGCACATCCATTTGTATGCGCCTGGCTAGGGCCTAGGTTTTGGAGAGCGGCTTCTCAACGAAAAAGGCACCCGCCGGTCGTGCCGGAAGGGTGCCATAGCCCGATGACCCGGTTTTTAACCCGCTACCTTGAAGAGTTCGATAGATTTCTCCAGTTCGGTAATCACCCGGTTTAATTCCTCGACCGAGGCGTTGACCTCCTGCAGCCCTGCCAGCTGCTCTGCCGCCAAAGCGTCGATACGTTTTGCGGCGTCCGTAGTGTTCTGTGCCGCTTCAGCCGTCCGGTTAACCGCCTGCAGAGCCGTGTCTGTTCCCGCCGCCATTTCTTCACTGGCTGCCGAGACCTCTTGAGCGTGTTCGGATATCTTCTTGATCCCATCGATAATGCCCTGGAAGGCCATCCCGGACTTAGCCACAACCTGGATACCGTTTGCTACCTCCCGGGTCCCGTCATCCATCGCTTTTACCGCGCGCCCAGCTTCCTGCTGAATCTCTCCTATCAACACCGCTATCTTCTTCGCAGCTTCTGCCGACTCCTCGGCGAGTTTTCGAACTTCTTCGGCTACGACCGCAAACCCACGCCCCTGTTCTCCTGCTCGAGCCGCTTCGATAGCAGCGTTAAGAGCCAGAAGGTTAGTCTGCTCGGCAATACCGGTGATAACGTCGACTATCTCCCCGATCCTCTGCGATTTTTCACCCAAACCCTGAACGATACCGGCCGTTGAATTCACCGTGCTGCTTATTACTTCCATCTGGCGCACCACTTGCTCGACCTGAATTCCGCCTTCTTCCGCTGTCTTACTGGCTTGCACTGAAGCGCTCGACGATTCCTGAGCTCCAACGGCCACCTGTTGAATACCGGCCGACATCTCTTTTATTATATCTCGGGTCTGCTGGGCCATATCCATCTGCAGGACCGCGTTATCCGCCATCTCCTGGCAACTGGCACTCATCCGTTCCATGAGACGGGCACTAGCATCTGACCTCTTCTTCAACTGCCCCGAAACCCCGGCGACGTTTTGAGCCAACCTCTGGGTCTGGGCGATGACCGAAGATATCTTATCGATCATCACGTTGAGTGAGGCTCCAACTCTCCCGATCTCGTCTTTTGCATCCATTTGGACCTTACGCGTCAAGTCGCCTTCCGCAGCCCGCTGTATGCTCTCCTCAATCACTTGCAAGGGACCAGCAACACTGCGCGACAGAAGGAAAGCAGCCACACCGGCAAGCACGATACCGATCAAAGTGCCCCACAGCATGTTCCGGGCCAAGCGCCCAGCCATCTCGTCATATGGGGTAGCCGGAACCCCTACGTAAAACATTCCGATGATCTTGCCTTGGGCGTCCTTTAGAGGAACATATGTAGTCAGGTTGCGGGTACCGGCCACGTCGGCTTCGCCCACGAATTTCTGCCCTTCTTTCAAAACCGCTTGTGCCACCTCAGGAGCGCACTGAGTACCCACCTTCCGCACTCCGTTGGCCTTGACGTTGGTCGAAACCCTGGTATCTCCTTTGAAGATGGTGCAGGTATCCCCGGTCTTTTCCCCCACTAGATCGACTATCTCAAAATTCTCATCCATCAAAACATCGCCTTTGTAGAGTTTGCCATCAGAACCGATCGACCACTGCCCGGGGTACTTTTGATCCAGCAACTCGAGCCCCATATTCAGGTCGGAATCGAGCTTTTGTTCAGCCGCCTTTATTATCTCGTTCTTAAAGGCGGTAGAAGCGTAATACGCTATAGACCCCGTAACTATAACGATGACGAGAGTAAAAACCAGCATCAACCTGGTTCCTACGTTGAGCCTCATTCTCGTAATCTCCCCTCTCCCACGATATACGCCCGCTACTTTCCATCACAACCAGTGTTGCGAAACCTACGACAAGTGATGATGTGCCTCTGCCAGTGCTACCTTCTCCCCGCATTTCGGGCAGAACAGATTGCCCTCTTCATCGGCTACAAGCCCTAAAATCCTGGCCACGTCGTTCACCTTTATTTCACCCAACAGCATATCGTCGGCATCGATATCAGCCAGCGATTTGAAACCGAATTCCCATCTCGGCATCTGAACCCACAGGTTGTAAAGAACACGGTACCAGTTGCTCATGACATACCTTAGATCGTACATCCGGGTCAGAAGATCCATCTGCTGTAGCAATTCGCTAAGGGTACGGCTATTCAACGCGATTCGTATCACCTGTTCGCTCTCGAGATTGCCACCGCTGAAGCTGTTCAAAACAGATTCCAAGCCTTGCTTCACTTCCTGCCACAAATCAAAGTGCAAAGCGCGCGCCAGATCGTCCATGCCGAAAGAAAAGGCCACTTCATACTTTTTTCTAGCCTCCAAAATATAGAGCGGATCTTTCACCTCCGGCAGGCATACGATATCTCCGGATGAAATGATGAGTCTTGGATCTCGTTCTATTTCCTCCAACAACCGATCCCACCACGGCACGAGCTTAAGGTTAGCCAGCTTTTCCACCCCAGCCACAGCATCCAGCAAAGGCATGGCCCCGGTCAAGCGAAGGAGTCCTAGAATGTACTCCCGCCCACGCTGAAGAATCCGTTCCCCTGAGCTACCTTCGGCCCGGTCCAAATCCTTCTCAATCGCTTCAACTATGTCATATGGAATCCCCCCTTCTTTCCACTCCTTCAGTGCCAAAGAAAAAGCTTCCTTCAGGTATTGCCCAGCCATTCCCCGCTCCTCGGCAACAAAAAAGGAAGCCTTTCCTAAACCCCAATAGTCGGAAAAATCGCCTCCTCCACCACTAATGCGGGCGTGAAAATCTCGCACTGCCTTTTCATAATCCCTGCTTTTAAGCCAATCCCAACCCGAACAGGTATCCTGCATGTAAGCCTTCCTTCCAGCAACAGTCTTTTGCTTTTAGCTCCAAGACAACACCAGCAACCGCCCAACACAATCCTCGCACATGATAAGCCCGAATTGCAGACCAAAAGCCATGCACTCCGAGCACATCAGAACCCCGCACATCAAGCATTTGCGCAAAGCCTGTCTTTGCGGGTGCTGGTCACAAATCGGGAGCATGCCCGCCATCAAATCTATGCTATTAACAGATTGGCTTCGACATTTCATCCATTTTTCCTTCTTCTTTCCTATATTTTCTTTAATCGAAACCTAAATTATAACCGTGGATAGGTCATTTAATGACTTTCATGTACGACACGTGGCTATAATTGAATACCCCTATGACATGACCTCCCGCATCATAAAGGTAGTTGGTTGATGACCCCCCTACGTAAATCGTCCCTTCCTTCGAAACCCCGAGTTCTTTAACGTAGCCGACCAGCATCGACCCATCGCTGAAGTGAATCTCTACTTTCAACAATGGTTTCTGTTCGTCGACTTGATTGCCGCCAATAATTCCATTCCATTCCATGCTCCAACCAGCCACTATTCCAACCGCCAAGAGTACCAACGCTAAGAAGGCCCACCCCCATCGCCTGCTCATTTCCCTTCCCTCCTTGGCCGGATCCGTCTTCCTCGGGACAAAACGTCGGGCTGTTCTTGCCGACCAATGCCCCGGGTCCTGCGCTCAGCCCACTTAGCTAACTGCCGGTCAACCTGGTAATGGACACTGTCCTTAGTGAAATCTCCATTTGCCTCCCTCTTACCGGCAGGTTTTCCCATCAGTATCTCGATGCCCTCGTTGACATGGCCAATTGCCCAGATCGAGAATTTTCCTTTCCTAACTGCGTCTACGATCTCATCCGGCAGCATCAAGTTAGCTATGTTTTGCTTGGGAATGATAACTCCTTGACGCCCATCCAGTCCTTTTAGCTTACATACCTTGAAAAATCCCTCGATTTTCTGGTTTACACCTCCTATGGGCTGGATCTCTCCGTTCTGGTTGATAGAGCCAGTCACCGCTATCCCCTGCCGGATAGGAACTCCCGAAAGGCTGGAAAGTATGGCAAACAGCTCCGCGGCCGAAGCGCTGTCACCCTCGATCCCCTCATACGTCTGCTCAAAAGTCAAGCTGGCGGATAGGGAAAGCGGTTTGTCCTGGGCGTATTGGGCTCCGAGGTATCCTGCCAAGGTTAAGACCCCTTTGGTGTGTATGCTCCCGCTCATCCGCACTTCCCGCTCGATGTTGATTACACCTTTCTCACCCATGAAAGTCCGGGCTGTTATGCGGCAGGGTTTGCCAAACCAGTAATCGCCCAACGAATACACAGCCAGACCGTTGATCTGCCCGACTGCCTCCCCGTGAACGTCTATTATGATCGTTCCCTCACGTATGAGTTCCAGGACTTTGGCCTCTAAAAGGTCAGAGCGGGAACGCTTTTCGTCGATCGCTTTTTGAACATGCCGCTTTTCCACCAGCTCGCATTTTTCTCGGGAAGCCCATACGTCAGCCTCAAAAATGATGTCGTTTATGCGGTCGAACAACGTGGTTAGTTTCTTTTGATCTTCAGCCAGCCAGGTGCCGTAATCGACCAGCCTGGCTACCGCTTCTCTAGTAAAATGGCGCAACCCGTGCCGCCTGACCACGCAACTCACAAACTGGGCGTATTTGGAAACGTACTCTCCCGTCCGGGGCATCTCCACTTCAAAGTCTGCCCTGATCTTGAAAAGCTGGCGGAACTCCTCGTCGTAAGTGTACAGGAGGTAATACATTAACGGTTCTCCGATGAGAATCACCTTGACTTCGACCGGCATGGGTTCCGGCTCCAGTACTTCCGAGCTGGTTACGCTGAAAGTCTTCAAAACGCTCTCTATGGTTATCTCCCGGTTCTTGAGAACCCTTTTTAGGGTATCCCAAACGAAAAAGTTCTTAAAAAGATCGGTCACGTGCAGGATAAGGTACCCTCCGTTGGCGCGGTGAACCGCTCCTGCCCGAACCCGTGTGAAATCAGTTGACAGTATGCCGAATTCGCTCTCGTACTCGATGGTGCCGAAGAGGTTGGCGTACGTAGGGTTTGTCTCGTAGACGACAGGCGCGTAGTCCCGTCCCTCGTTGTCTACAAGCACATTGACCTTGTACCTTTTAAATGCGGCCTTTTTGTCTATACGGCGAAAAAGTGCGGCCGGAAACTGCGTCTCTTCCTGTTGTCCCGCAAACAACTCCAGGTTCTCCAGGACGTCCTGGTGAACCTCCTCTAGGTAAAAAATAACCTTAGCATAGTCCCGGTAAGTCTCGTATAACGCCGCGAAGTATGGAACCATCACACTACGCGCGGTTTCTACCTCCAGCACCCGCATTTTCTCCCTCACGGTCCGCTCGAGTTCCTTGTATTCGCGCATAGCCTCGTTTATCTTTTCCTGCAAGGCCTTGCTCCGCTCCAGCAGTTCCTGTTTGGTCTCGTCATCGAGGGTGGCAAACTCCTCCTGGTCCAGCGGTTTCCCGTCTCGCAGCGGAATAGTGCTTATCCCGTGCTGGCTGCGGGAAATAGTAAACCCCTCAGCTTGGGCCATTTTCTCCAGTTTCTGATACATAAGGTTGGTGCTATCGAGGAAACTTCCTAGAATTCTGTTTCTGTGCATCTCAAAATGCTGGCTTTCGAAGGCCTTAGAAATCATTTTACGCAGGTTGTTAACCAACCGGTCCATATCACGAGCCAGTCGCCTGCCCTTCCCTGCCGGTAACTGCAGAAGCCGCGGGCGATCGGGATTGCGGAAATTAAAAACGTAGCACCAATCGAAGGGAGCAGGGTCCTGCTGTGCTCTCTTTTCCACCAGGTTCCTCGCCAGGGTAACCTTCCCGGTGCCGCTGATGCCGGCAAGAAAGATGTTGTAGCCTTCGCTCTTTATGTCCAAACCAAATTCAACCGATTTGACTGCCCTCTCCTGCCCAATAATTCCTTCAAGAGGCTCAAGCTCTGCTGTCGATGCGAATGGGAACTCCTCAGGATCGCACAGTTTCCTCAAATCCTTAGGTTTCAGCTTACTCAGTGTAGTCACCCCTCCTCAAAACGCCTTCATTTACCAGCCCTATATCTTAAAATGGAACCCCGTCTCCCCTTTTTTCACCTTGTTCCCGAAATGCCCGTACAGCCGAGCTGCCGCGTAGAAGCCGGTACAGTGGGCAACGACCAGTCTTTGTATATCGTATGACTCTAAAGCCCGAAAAGTCTTCTCCAGCCTCTCCTCGCCAGCAGACATAAGGTGAGTTCCTCCTATGAATGCCTGGATCCTGCTACACCCTGTCAGCTTTTGGGCATACTCCAAGGTGTTGATTAGCCCCGAATGAGCGCACCCGCTAACTACTACCAGCCCTTCGGGGTGGTCTATTATTACAGCCTGGTCATCGAGCAATAGGTCGGTCTCGTAGTCATCGGCTTCATTCCTGCGACGCAGGAACTGCCCGCCTGTGTCTTCATAAGAATTGGTACGGGGAATTGCTCCCGATACCAGTACCCCTGGCCTCAGCTCGTACGCCGAAGAATTTTGGACAATAGTGCTGCCGAGCCTCGCCACCTCTTCTCTGGTAACCCTCATCCCTATAAAACGGGGCTCGTCGGAACCTGGCAGGCCTGCCACGAACTTGGGTAACCACGCGTCGGGATGAATAATAACCCGCCGCCTGCCTCGCATCTTGAGCAAGGCCTCCAAGCCCCCGGTATGATCGAAATGCCCGTGGCTGATCACGATGTCGTCTAAGGAGTCCAGGTCCACCCCCATCCTTTTGGCATTGACAAATAAGGCATCTTTAGAACCGGTATCGAATAGGAAACGATAGTCCTCCACCTGCACCATAGCTGCAAATCCATATTCCCCTACCAGTCGTGAATCAGGGGTGGTGTTTTCCACCAAAATTGTAACCGTGACCCGCATTCCGTTCCCCCCTTCTTGCCCCTAATTCGCCCGCTTTTTCCGTGAATAGGTGATTAATTATCCAACTGCCCGAACATTTCCTGCTAAACGATGAACTGACGGATCAAGGCTTAGGTCAAGCATCTTATCCTTTCCTAGCGTCAAAACTGTAACTATTTTCCCCTTTTTATGGCCCAAAATCAATAGCCGTGTTTGGAATCAGGTC
Source organism: Syntrophothermus sp. (assembly GCF_013314835.1). Classification (NCBI taxonomy): domain Bacteria; kingdom Bacillati; phylum Bacillota; class Clostridia; order Eubacteriales; family Syntrophomonadaceae; genus Syntrophothermus; species Syntrophothermus sp. Next base: position 32,414 of record NZ_JABUEX010000025.1, on the reverse strand, counting down.
CCACCAGGACTGGTGAACGTAACACATTTCGTTCGGTTCTGTCCCCTTGACGAAGGCCGCTTTCATCACCCTAGGACAGGATTCCGTCGCCACCAATCCAGTATCCATGCAGATATTAATGTTAATGATGTCGTCCGGAACGGGGAAGTATTCGACCGGAAGCTTCTCCGAGGCCTTTCGTATAAAGTTTGCCCAGATAGGACCCGCAATGCGCCCTCCAGGCAGATCTACGGTTCTGGTCTGGGTGTCGTAACCGACCCATACCGCACACGACAGCTGTGGGGTATAACCTACAAACCAGGCGTCCCGGTATTCCTGAGTGGTCCCGGTTTTCCCCGCCGCCGGTCTGCCCACCAAGCTTTTCAGGTGAGAAGCAGTGCCTCCCGGTTCCAATACCCCTTCCAGCATATCTGTTATTATGTATGCGTTTTCGGGGGAGACCAACCTGGACTGTCGCGGGTGGTGCTCTTCAAGCACTTGTCCGTTTCGGTCCAACACCTTGATGATGGCTACCGGTTCAGCTCTAACGCCGCCGTTGGCAAAAGCGGTGAGAGCCGACGCCATCTCCAAAGGGGTTACTTCAGATGTGCCGAGAGCCAACGAAAGCACGGGTCTGATATTACCACTGAAACCGAATTTCTTCGCCCATTCTGCAAATCGTTTGGGGCCGACACTGTTGTTGAGCTTGACCGACACCACGTTATCTGAAACCATTATGGCTTCTTTTAGAGTGAAGTCCCGGTAGTGGTAGGGCTGGTCGCCATAGTCAGTTGGCCGGTATACCGTACCGTCGGGCTGTGGAAATTCCACCCAATCGCAGGTAAAGGTAGAGGCCGCAGTGTACCCCTCTTCTATGGCCAGCGAATACAAAAATGGCTTGAAAGCGGAACCGGGCTGTCGGTAAGCGTTGATTGCCCGGTTAAACTGGCTCTGAGCAAAATCCCTTCCCCCTATCATGGCCTTTATATACCCTGACCTGGCGTCAACCGCCACCAAAGCTGCCTGTAGGTCCTTGTCTTTATCTTTCATGGTGTCGTCATAGGCTTCTTGCGCCGCTTCCTGCATATCCAGGTCCAAACCAGTGTATATCTTAAGCCCGCCCTGGTAAACCATACGGGCCCCATACTTCTTGACCAGGTAATCTATAACCATGTCGGCAAAATAAGGGGCATCCCCTTTGATGAACCTGGCCCTGCGGTACTGAAGTGGCTGGCGTAGAGCTCGTTTCGCCTCCTCCTCGCTTATCTTTCCTTCTTCAACCATGCGCTCGAGAACGACCGATTGCCTGGATTTAGCGGCTTCAGGGTTTGTAAACGGGTTGAAGTAGCTGGGGCGCGCGGGTATTCCGGCCAAAAGTGCGCTTTCAGCCAGGGTCAGGTCCGACGCCGATTTCGCAAAATAGGTACGGGCGGCGGCCTCCACCCCGTACGCCCCGTTGCCGAAATAAATGGTGTTGAGGTACATTTCCAGTATCTCATCCTTCGTGTACTGCTTCTCCAGTAAAAAAGTGTAATAGAGCTCCTTTATCTTCCGGGTTAAGGTCCTTTCCTGGGTCAAGAAGAGGTTCTTCGCGGTCTGCTGGGTTATGGTGCTACCTCCTTCTACCACCCGCAATTCACGCAAATCAACGAGCAAAGCACGCAGGACCCCCCCTAGATCAATACCGTGGTGCCGGTAAAAGTTCTTGTCCTCGACCGCGATAAACGCGTCAATCAGGTAGGGGGACACCTGATTCAACCCCACGCTGATGCGGTTTTGTTGGTATATCCCTTTTACTTCTCTCCCATTAATGTCATAGATTATAGACATCTGAGGAACGTTAAGCTCAGGCAGTTTCCATGTAAAACCGACACTCAGCACCACACTCAGAACCATCACGAGCCATAGCGTAATCTTCCGCACCGTCAATCCACCTCATGCCTAATTTTCCCAGGAAGAAAAGACTCTATCCCTACTGAATTAGCAGATGGGCCGTATTGACAAGGCTACATGCCCGCCGTATATTGGTTATGGGCTAAGACTATTCTCGACAGGAAAGGGCGGTGGTAAGATGGATCCCATACCCTGGCGAAAATGTGCACAGCTTTATACCATCCTCAATCTACAAACCAGGAGGGTCGCGTTTTACCACCTCGTGAGCCGGACCCTCCGATAGAAAGGAGGGGTACCCTTTGATCAAGACCTACTTTTATAACCACGCCGAGAATGCTATGTACCATGACGTCGACTTGGCAGATAAAGATGCCCTGCTCAGTTCCCCATGTAACCTGTTATGGATAGATATCTATGACTGCACCGAAGAAGAGCTTAAGTATGTGGGCCAGGTTTTTAACTTTCACCCTCTGGCCATTGAAGACTGCTTGCAGGAAAACCCTCGGGCCAAAATCGACCGCTACGACGATTACAGCTTTTTTGTTTTTCATGCCCTCCGCTACTATGAAGAAGCGAGTGACGACGAAGAAGAAATAGCCAGCATCGAACTCGACGTCTTTTTAGGCCCTAACTATATAGTAACCATACATCCGGTAGCTCTATGGGCAGTTGGTAAGGTAGCGCGCGTTTCCCGGTACAGCGCTGAGTTCATGAATCGAGGTCCTGATTACCTTTTGTACAGCATAATTGACAACATCGTAGACGATTATTTTCCTATCATCGAACGACTGGCCGACCGTATCGATGAATTGGAAGACGATATATTCACCAGTGCTCATCACGAAATAAACGAAGAAATGCTAGCATTGCGCCGTACCATACTCCTTATGCGCAAGGTTCTTCTGCCACAGAGAAGACTGTTCGCCAATATGCATGGACGTTACCCGTTTATTATCCGCGAAGAGAACAAACCTTATTATCTGGACGTAATAGACCACCTAGACCGTATTTTGGACTCGGTTGACACTTTCCGCGACCTGGTCACGAGCTCGATGGAAATTTATTACTCTATCGTCAACACGCGTACCAACGAGGTCATGAGGGTCTTGACTATCGTATCTACAATCATGATCCCCTTGACTTTCATCACCGGCTTGTACGGGATGAACGTCCACATACCTCTTCAAGACAATCCTATGTATTTCTGGCACATCCTCGGAGGCATGGGGTTGCTGGCCGGGTTTATGTTGTTTATTTTCCGGCGGAATCGTTGGATATAAACGAAAAAGGGTTCCGGAACGCGAGATGTCCAGAACCCTTTTTCTTGCGCTTCATTCCTGGGCACTATCTGCCAAACCCGGCTCAGTCCGCTATAACCTTCTAGCCAGGGTCTCGGCTTCAAAGATGGCAGCAGCTATGTTTCGCGGCTTAACCGCATCCCCGATAACAAAAACTTCGGGCACCGAAGTACGGAGCATGCTACTTAACGGGTTGTATGGTTTGAGCCCCACGGCTAGTACCACCAGCTCAGCCTCAATATCAAAGATCCTGCCGCAAGAATCCCGGGCTCTTACGATGTCTCCTTTCACTTCAACCACAACGCACCCGGTAACCTTCTCTACGCCCGCTGCATCCAGACCGTCCAGTAAATCCCGCCGGCTCATGGGATTAAGGCCTTGGGCCAGCCTCTCACCGGCTTCTAAAACCACCACCCGGTTCTCGTGCGTAGCCAGGTACAAAGCGGTTTCGCACCCTATAGCCCCGCCGCCAACAACAGCCACTCGCCTGTTTCTGACCGGTTCACCACTGGCCAAAACCTCCGCAGCCTGGACCACATTCTCCCCTGGGGCCAACCCGGGACACGGCCTTGGAACTGACCCCGTGGCTACCACCGCTATTTCGGGCTGAAGCTGGTTGAGCAGTTTGGGAGTAACCCTCTGCCCTAACCTGATGTCTATCCCGCGTCTCTTTAACTCGCCCACCAAGTAGTCCCTAAACTCAGCCAATCGCCTTTTGTGAGGAACCCGCGAAGCCGGAGTCAACATCCCTCCCAATTCTTGCTTGGCTTCTATCAAAGTGACCCGATGCCCCTTGGCCGCCAATAAGGCGGCAGCTGTCATGCCTGCGGGTCCGCCGCCGGCCACTACCACCCTTCTCGGGCATGAGGTTTGTGTTGGGCGGTTCAGCCATGTTTCTCGCCCTATGTAGGGGTTGACTGTACAGGTGACGGGAAGGTGATAGAAAGACTGAGCGATACAGGTGTTGCAGGACAGGCACGGCCTTATCCGGTCGCTTTGTTGTAACCTAGCCTTAGCCAACCACTCTCCGTCAGCCAGCTGGCCTCGCCCGATGAACACGTAGTCAACCCAGCCTTCTCGCAGGACCTGCTCGGCGTATTCAGGGTGACGTATCACACCCCCTCCCACCACCGGAACCGATACCGCCTTCTTTACCTTGGCCGCCAAGCGCATCCTCCAGCCTTCCGGAAAAGAGGCCGGTTCAACCGTGGTGAGCCCCGATTCGTGGGTACCCCCGGTGACAGAAAGGTAATCGGACCCCGCCGATTCCAAGATTTGCGCCAAATAAACCCCTTCGTCCGGCTCGACGCCCCCAGGGACGAAATCCGCGACGTTAAAGCGAACCCCAACTACCAGTCCGGGGCACGCGGCCTTTATCCCATCCACTATTTCCATTACCAAGCGCGCCCTGCCGGTCGCATCCCTTCCGTACCGGTCCTGGCGACGGTTAGTGTGCGGTGAAAGAAACTGTCCCAGAAGATACCCGTGCCCTGCATGGATCTCGACCCCGTCAAACCCCGCTTGTACCGCTAACCCGGCCGCTTTTATAAACTTCTCCCTTATGAGTTCAATATCTTCAAGGCTCATCTCCCTACAGATGTACCTTGATGACCGGTCAGGAACCGCTGACGGTGATAAGGGAGTCTGCCCTTCCGTCGCCAGCAGAGTGGTCTGCCGCCCGGCATGGTGCAATTGAATGAAAGCGCAAGGCCCCCAGCTCTTTATCCTTTCGGCCAGCCGCCTCAAACCCGGCAGAAATCGCGGATGATCGATACGAAGCTGGTTTAACGCCGCTTTCCCCGTAGGAGCGTCAACGCACGCAATCTCTACCACCACTACTCCAGGCTGACTGCTGGCCCGAGCATCGTAATAAGCGAGCATCTCGGGGCTAACCTCCCCTGTTACACCAGCCAAACCGCTGATCATCGCTGGCAGAAATACCCGGTTGCTGACGGCCAGGCTACCGATGAACCCGGACCTGAACAAATACTTTAACCCCGTCATATCCTCACCCGCCCTAGACTTTACCCTGCTCCTGTTTATTCTTTTCGAATGGTTCGGTTAGTATGGTATAATCAAACCATGACATCGGCTCTCGGTCGTCTTCCGGAGCCTGTCCTAAGCAGCTTGCCCCGGCCCGTAGTTTAAAAACGGCGGGTATTGCAAGCAGCCCGTTTCTGGCCGGAAATACCGGCGAACCGGCTTCCCTAAAAGAAAGGAGAATTAACCATGGATCTAGGTGACCTGGTGGTAGTCAACAAATCCGGACACCCTTTTTATGGCCTAAGCGGTAAGATTGTCGGCAGGAGAGGTAATTATACCCCTGACGACCCTATATTTTTAGTATTTATCAAAAACCGGGCCCGCAGTTTCCTCATTCCCCAATCCATGCTACGCCTGATGGAACCGTCAGAAATCGAGGTTACCAAAAACATCGCCGACTGGCCATTCTAGAAATCAGCCGCCGATTAACGCAGGTTTATGCTTAGATCAATGTCTCTGTGTTTTTCAACCGGTTACAGTATATCGACGTCTATGGCAATGATTCCTCAATCAAGCACACGTGGGTTTTATCCTTGATCGCCAGGTAGCGAAAACGCATGGGAGAATCGAACACGATACCGCGTCCCTTTGTGGTAAACCCCACAGCATACTCTGGACCAGGTGCCCCGTCAACCGCAACATACTGCCTGTGCCCGTCTTGGGCTGCCCATACCAGGTGACTGCTGTCAGGGCTGAAAACCAAGCTCTCTCCAGTAACCGCATCATACCCGGCTATTTCGTCGCGATCCACTACTATCACGATTTTCTGCCCCTTTTGCGCGGCGTAGGCCAAATGTTCACTGTCAGGGCTGAAGATCAAGCTTCCCCTCAGTATACCGTCATAAGCTGGTCCTTCCTTACCGTCGAGGATTACCAGCCATTTATCCTGTTTTTTAACCGCAAAAGCGAGGTGTCGGCTGTCGGGACTAAAGACCATGGTCTCTCCGCCTATGCCCTGATACCTCCCTAACTCCTCACCATCGACGACCGTTACTATTTCAAATCCTTCCTGGGCAGCATAGGCGAGATGTTGGCTATCGGGACTAAAAGTCAAGCTGTCACCTGCTACCGCGTCATAATACTTCTGTTCCACCCCATCCAGGACAACCAGCTGTTTGTTGCCGGGCCAGGGAGCATACCTACCATCCAACATGACCCGTTTATTGCCGATCAGAGCCGCGTAGGCCAGGTGCTGGCTATCGGGGCTAAAAACGAGCGAACTCCCGCCGATGGCGTTGTATAGAGACTGCGACCTCCCATCTACCCACACTGACCACTTGTTTTCAAACTGGGCAGCGCAAGCAATCCGAGTGCTGTCGGGACTAAAAAGAACCGTGCCCATCGCGATCCCGTCACAGACCAGTTTTTCTCGGCCATCTACTACCAACCGCCATTCTTCATCAAGGGCAGCGGCATACGCTACCCTTTTACTGTCGGGACTAAACATCAGGCTCCCCTGGAGAATCCCCTCATAATACTTTCTCGCTTTACCATCCACCACTACAAACTGTCCTTTATCTGCCTGAGCCGCAAAAGCGAGCCTGCGGCTGTCAGGACTGAAAACAAGGCTGTTTTCCAAAATACCCTGGTAAACCTTTTTCTCCTTGCCGTCCGCAACTACCGCCTGGCCATCTCCCATTTTAACAACAAAGGCAGTTCTCTTGCTGTCAGGGCTGAAAACAAGGCTGCCCGAAATCACTTTTTCGGTAGTCTTGAGCTCCCTTTGGTTAAGCATGACCGTTTCCCGCCCGCTTCCTCCTGCAACAAAAGCTACGCTTCTCCGATCAGGACTAATGCATAACGAATGCAGCGGGTATCTCAGGCTGCACAAAAACTTTTCCTCATAGTTTCTATTCACAGCAGTTCCCCTCTCTCCCTCACCGTTGTCGATACATTATCAAGCTTAAAACTGACGAATATTTTCTATCTCAATGGAAAAACTACTCTTGGTCAAAAAACGAAAGGAGGAATAAAAGTCGATGACTCACCACCTTAATCAGATGGAACTACAAAACCTGCGAGAGCTCATCAGCGCCCACGATACCGCATGTAAGAAACTAGAAACCTACGCCCAGCAATGCACTGATCCCGAGTTCAAGCAAATGTTCCAGCAATCGTCCCAGTCGGCCCGCAATACCAAGCAAAAACTAGCTTCATTCTTGCAATAAAGGAGATGAAACGATGAAAGACAAAGACATGGTGAATGACGTTCTTTCTATGGTTAAGAGCAGCCTGTTAAACTATGAACGTGTCATCTCAGAAACCTCCAACCCCCAACTGAGGCAGACTATCCAGCAGATACGCAACTCTGACGAAGAGTTTCAATACCGGCTGTACCAAGCAGCTGCCCAAAAAGGGTTCTACACCCCCGCCCAACCCGCCAGCATGCAGGATATCCAGCAGATACGCTCTCAAATCATGGTCTAGCCAGCCGCAAACAAATACATCCGCGAGGATAAAGGCTGACGATCACCGTCAGCCTTCTTCACATCCTTCTTCGGGTGCGGCCCGCGCCAGCAACACTTCTTTCACGGCAAATACGGACCTGCTTATGGTACGTGCTATGTGATACACGGGGGCAATGCTCCCTGATACCGTCTTTACGTAACCTATTTCTTCGTCGTTGGCTGCGGCCACTACGCCGGTTACAGCTACGCTACCTACAGCTGGCAAGCGTTTGTTTACCGCCTTGCCCGGGGTCAAGCTACCTAGCCTGACTTGAATTACCCCGACTTCCTCCGGCTTTCCCAAAGAAGCATCGATGGCCACCTCAACCGCTCCCCGATGACGATTGCGGATACTTCGCAAAGCTGTTACCATGTTCAGAGCGTGTATCGGCTCGTCTAAAGTGCCGTAAACCGCGAGTTCGGGTACTTTATCCTTTATCATGGTCCCTGCCATGGGTCCCAAACAGTCGAGGATGTTCCTATTGGTGCCTATACATATGAACACGACTTCGCCTTCTTTCGGAAGACAGGTATCTAGAGCCTTCGCCAACTCCGAAACCGCCTCGGGTTCGAAGTATTTCTTCTTGAAGACGACCGTCATGCAAGCTTAACCCTCCAGAACCCGCTTCAAACTGGAGATGAACCGGAGATTTTGTTCATCGGTACCTACAGTAACCCTAATATAAGTGGGATAACCGAAAATGTCCCCGGTCCGAACTATTACCCCTTGTCTCAACAGTTGTTGGAACACCTGGCGGCAGTCCTGTCCCGTATCTAAAAAAATGAAATTGGCCTGCGTTGGAACATAACGTAAGCCCATTGCCTGCAACTCTCGGTACAAGTATTCCTTGCCTTGCCGGTTTATCTCCCGGCTTCTTGTCAGGTGCTCCTCGTCCTCCAAGGCCGCCACAGCTGCCTTCTGGGCTACGAGATTCACGTTGAAGGGCTCCCGGACCCTATTCACGGCAGCGACAATCTCCGGCGTAGAAATCCCGTATCCGATTCTCAAGCCAGCCAACCCGTATATTTTTGAAAACGTCCGCAAGACGATGACGTTGTAGCCGCGGTCGAGGTACTCGAGCCCACTCTGAAACTCGGGGTCATCCACATACTCGTAGTAAGCCTCATCGAAAACCACCAGGATGTCCTCATCCAGACTCTCCATGAACTTCTCTAGTTGCTCACGGGTAACCACGGTACCCGTAGGGTTGTTAGGGTTACACACGTAGATTATCTTGGTATTTTCGGTCACAGCCGCCTTCATGGCCTGCAAGTCGTAGGTGAAATTCGCCAGACGAACGGGTTTGACCTTTCCTCCCATGACGCAGGTCATGAACTCATACTCTGAAAATGAAGGATCCCCGTATATCACTTCATCCGAAGGCTGCACAAAAGTTTCCGTTATCAAGCGCAAAAGTTCATCCGACCCATTGCCTATCATAAAACAGTCCTGGGAACGGTCGAATTTTTCGGCCAGTTTCTCTTTCAGGTAAAAACAGTTGCCGTCAGGATAAAGATTCAAGTCCTTAGCCGCGTTGACAACGGCTTCCTGAGCCCGGGGTGATGGCCCGAGCGGGTTTTCGTTGGAAGCCATTTTTACGATGTCTTTGAGGCCTAGTTCCCTCTCCACTTCTTCGATGGGCTTTCCCGGAACATAAGGTTTTAATGAAAATATTTCCTTGCGTGCGTTTCTCTCGACAAATCCTGCCATCTAGCCTTCCCCCTAATCAACCGATATTGGCCGTCGAAGCCCTGTTACCCCAAAAAGCCCTGCCCTCATGGAAAGCGCGCAGGTTCAGGTCCAAAACAGCTGGCGAAACCAACTCGCGAATAGCCTCTTCTACCAATTCGGGGTCTATATCCATAACCGAGCTCAACAGGCCCACTAAGACCATGTTAGCCGCTTTGGCACTGCCGCAACCCACGGCAATCCCAGTAGCATCGACCAGCACGCTGTTGGGAACAACCTGACACAACTTTTGAGCAATGTCCTCGGGGTACTTGGTTTCTCCACTCATGACCGGAAGAGGATCCACCCTCTCATCGTTTATTATCAGCAACCCGCCCTGTTTGAGGTATCCCAACCAGCGGGCCGCTTCCAGCTTCTCAAATGCTAAAACGATGTCGGCATCTCCCCGTTTTATGATCGGGGAATAAACCTTAGGCCCGAACCGGACCTGGCTGACCACACTCCCTCCTCGCTGGGCCATTCCGTGAACCTCCGACACTTTGACGTCATGTCCCAACTTAACAGCCACCCGGGCCAAAACCCGACTGGTCAGCAAGGTGCCCTGCCCACCGACCCCAACGATCATGACACTGGTAACCGCTTGCCCTGCCATTACCGCCCACCCCCTTCCAGGATGGCATCCAATTTACATATCTGAGCGCAGAGGCCACACCCAACGCAGAGGTTGGGATTAATCCTGGCTATCCTTTCTTCTTCTATCCAATAAATACCAGTGCACCCTATCTTGATGCACAGCCGGCATCCTTTGCAAGCCTCCTCGTCCACGTAGTACATCTTTTCTCCCAGACCGGCATCAGGGAGAAGTGCACAAGGTCGTCTAGCAATGATAACCGAAGGCTGTCCAGAAATGAGCTCTTCTTTCAAGGCTGCTTCCAGTTGGTTCAAGTCCAGTGGGTCCACGGTCCTTACCCTTTGTACCCCGACTGCCCGGCAAACCGCCTCCAGGTCCAACCTTGCCGTCTCTACCCCGTCGATGGTGCGGCCAGTCGCCGGGTGGTGCTGGTGACCGGTCATGGCCGTGGTCCCGTTGTCTAGAATCAACACAGTAGAAATTCCCCGGTTGTACACGACATCGATGAGCCCGGTGATACCTGAATGCACGAATGTAGAATCGCCGATCACCGCCACTGTCTTCTGGGCAAACTCGGGGCCCCGGGCCTTTTCCATACCCAGGGCTGCGCCTATGCTCGCTCCCATACAGATGGTGGTATCCATGGCAGCCAAGGGTTTGAGTGCCCCCAAAGTATAACAACCGATGTCCCCGCAGACGGTCAATCTCATACGGCCCAGGGTATAAAAGACTCCCCGATGCGGGCATCCCGGACAAAACAGGGGCGGCCTGGCGGGCACCGTCGTATCCAGCGTGTAAGCAGTGTTTGTAGTTCTCCCCAGTAATCTCTCTTCCAAGAGTTCTGGGCTGTACTCGTCGGTAAGCGGAAGAAGGTTCTTGCCTTCCGCCTTGATCCCCCATGCTTTCACCTGCTCTTCTATCACAGGTTCCAATTCTTCCACGACGATCAAACGATCAACCCCGGATGCAAACTGACGTATCAGCTTTTCTGGCAGAGGGTTTACTGTTCCCAGCTTTAGGATTGAGACTTCCGGCATAACCTCTTTCACGTACTGGTAGGCTACCCCGCTGGTAATGATACCGAGAGAACGGTCCCCCCACTCTATCCGGTTCAGTGGGCTCTCCTCCACGTATTCACGCAAAGCAGCCATCCGCTTTTCAACTTCGAGGTGGCGCAACCGCGCGTGCCCTGGCAACATAACGTATTTGGCAGCGTCTTTGGTATAAGGTTTCAGATCAACCTGTTGCCGCTCGCCCTCCTCCACCATGCCTTGAGAATGGGCCAGGCGTGTAGTAATCCTCAACATAACCGGGGTGTCAAATCGCTCGCTCAGCTCAAAGGCCGAAAAAACAAAGTCTTTAGCTTCTTGGCTGTCTGAAGGTTCAATAACCAACAGCTTAGCAAACTTACCGTATCCCCGGTTGTCCTGCTCGTTCTGCGAGGAATGCATCCCCGGATCGTCCGCAGACACCAAGACCAAACCGCCGTTTACCCCTGTGTAAGCAAAAGTAAAAAGCGGGTCAGCCGCGACGTTTACTCCGACGTGTTTCATAGCCACCAAGGTGCGGGCCCCGGCAACGGAGGCTCCACAACCCACCTCGAAAGCCACTTTCTCGTTGGGAGCCCATTCCGCGTACACCCCATCGTACCTGCTGAAAAACTCCAGTATCTCGGTGCTGGGCGTACCCGGATAAGCGGTAGCCACTGTGGCCCCGGCCTCATACGCTCCTCTAGCAATAGCTTCGTTGCCGATCATCAATCTTCTCATCGTGCTCCCCCTAATCCTCATCTTATACTTCTTCGCCGACCTTCTCCAACCAATTCGATATCTGTCCTCATCTAGCCTCAGCCGCGGTTTCAAGGCTTTCCTTGACAGACCGGGGCAGAACAAAGGCTGCACGGTGAAGATCGGGTGTGTACCACTTTAATCCGCCCACCGTACGGCGCCCTTCTGCAACTTCCTCTGGCCGGTACTTCTTGGAGCCCACGCCGAACGCCCAGTAACCGCTAACGTACGTGGGTACAGAGGTCAGATAAACACGCGCGATGGGAAATACCTGGCGCATATTCAAAAATACCTGTACGAACGTGTCTCTAAAAAAAAGCGGAGATTCTGCTTGGGCCACCATGATCCCGTCTTCTTCCATGATGGCGCATACATCCTGATAAAAGGCAGCCCCAAATAACTCTACCGCTGGACCTACGGGGTCTGACGAATCCACGATGACTACATCGTACTTCCTTTCTGGTTTCTTAACGTATTGTAAACCATCTTCTATGATGATGTTAGCCCGGGAATCCGAAAAGCCACAGGCAATTTCAGGCAAATAAATTTGGCAATTCTCGACAACCCGTGCGTCTATTTCCACCAAGTCCGCCGCTACAACCGAATCATACCTGAGAACCTCCCTCAATACCCCTCCGTCTCCACCACCTATTATCAACACTCTCTTGGGTTCGGGATGGGCCATCATTGCCACGTGAGTGATCATCTCGTGGTATATGAACTCGTCTACCTCGGTGGTTTGAATACACCCGTCTAGTACCAAAGCCTTGCCCCATTCATAGGTGTCCACAATGGCCAGCTCCTGGTAAGGCGTTTTCTCTACATGAATCACGTCGCGCAGGCGCCAGCTCACCGTGTACCCTTTAGTATGCCCCTCGTGCAACCAAGCGTCCATGCCATCACCCCTTTCCCTATGAATACAAGCCCGCGACGGTTTCTCTTGCAATTACTCTGTCGCTGGTGAATTCGATCCACCGTTTGTCGATATCAAAAGACTATCCCGCCTGTTGCCCCTGCCCACGCAAGAGCGCGACGCAGCCCGCTCTTTTTACAGCAGTTGTTGGTAGAATTTCTTAGACATTCACCGGTGTTAATCCTGCAACTTACCTCCGATTTTAGCGAATATTTTGGTCTTTCGCCAGCAAAACTAATCACAAGCTCAGGACTCAAAGGAGGTGATAACGTGTCGTTAATGCGCTGGAGTCCCTTCAGGGAAAACCTACCCTGGCGCAACTTGGCTATGGAACTGGAAAACATGTTCGATTTTCCGCGAACGACCCAGCTTCCCCGAATTGATATGTACGAGACCGACAACGAGATCGTTGTCTCCGCCGAGATACCAGGCGTTGAATCCAAAGACGATATCGACGTCTCCATAACCGACAACCAGCTGAGCCTTTCAGGGGAAATAAAACGAACAAGAGACATATCGGATCACGGCATCCACAGGTCGGAACGCTATTTTGGCAGGTTCTACCGAACCGTGCCCTTGCCCCATTATATCAGCACCGAAGGCAGCACTGCCTCCTATCGCAACGGTATCCTGGAGGTGAGGATCCCGAAAACTAAAGAGTACCGCAGCCGGGCTAAGAAACTGCAAATCCAGTAACCGTAGCCAAAGTTAGCCGATAAACAAACACGCCTTTTCGGGGTCTTGGCGACAACAGGCGGACGTTTTATACGAAAGCCGTCAAGAGAGTCTTCGGTCACCAGGCTCTTGTGAACAAAAAAGGGATAGGGCTTGCTTACCCTACCCCTTTTCCTTTTCCTTTTCCAGCTCTGACACCAAATCTCGAATCAATTCCAATCCTTTAGCACGTGCAAACGCGTCCTTCCAGTCGGTATTGACCAAAGTCACTCTGATGATCTCGTTTATGTCGAGCGCGTCCTTCTCCCTCATTCCGCTGCTTGCCCACCTCCGTAAAAGGTTAGCCAGTTCCGTGTCACCCTGATCCAAAAGCGCCGCCAAGATATCCAAGAGACACATCATCTCTTCGGGCGACAATCGCCCCTGGGTGTGACACTCGTATATAAGAGTTGCCAATTCGGCCTGAATCTGTTTCCTCCGGTTCGTTAATCCCCAGGTCACAGGGAAACCCTCTCCGCATCGTGCATGGTCTGCCTGGCCTTATCAAAGTAGATCGGAATATACACCCCGCCGATGCCGTCCCTATTCTTGTCGATGTAGAGGTAATAGTTAGCCCGTTTATATTTTTTGAGCTCTTCGTTTTCCTCCATCTCCTCCCGGGAAATGGGAAGCAACTTGAGCATGAGATCGCACTCGTTCTTCATCCTTCTAGCCCCCTGAAGTGTACCATCCTCATTTAACTGAACCAGACACATTACGGCAATATTGAGGTTCTGGGCTAACATCTTCTGGGCTTTGACAATTTGTTCCAAAACCTGCCATTCTGCTAAGTTGTTGGTTATCTTGTCCATCCTGCCTACATAGTCAAGGATCATCAGCTTTATGTCGTGTTGCACCTTGAATTTACGGGCTATAGATATGGTTTTTTCGGGGGTCAAATTGGGGCATGGATACGAGTAGAACCCACTTTCCCGTAAAAGGGAATATCCCTGCAGAACCCTCGACAGCTGGCTCTCCGTCAGGTCGCCGCGACGGATAAGGTCTTGCTCGATGTTAGAAAGGATAGAACCCCAACGCAAGGCTATCTGTACCCGGCTCATTTCGGTATTCAGGTACAAAATGTTGTGGTGCTGCCTTACCGCCACTGCCAGGGCAGTGTGGAGAGCAAAAGCCGTTTTCCCGTGACCGGTTTGGGCTCCTACTATGATTAAGTCTCCGGGCTTGTATCCTAAAGTAATGTGATTCAGCGTGTCAAACCCGGTAGTGAGCCCGTCCAACGGTATGACCCCGCGGTGTTTTTCCTGAATTTCCTTATACCTCAGAAACCGCCTTTCTACCTCTTGGTAACCGAGGCTAGCCAGGTCGTAAGGCGTATCCACCTTGTCGTCGACTTCAAGTGCCGTAATATTGGTCAGATCTCCTTCGGCTTCCATGAGCAATTGCTCGACATCGTCGACTTCCCGCTCTATCAGTACCTGGTAGTAATGGCGCAGAAAAGCTTCAAATTTACGGAGCCGTGACTTATCCCTTACCCGTTTAATCCAGTAGCGGACGTTTTCATCATCGATAAAGTGTTCGACTATGTATTTCAGCTCTTCAATATCACGGGGATCACGAAAAAGGTTCAGTTTATGGGCTTCTTTAAGCAGCTCGACATAGGTCGGCCGTATTTCCTGTTCATACAGGCTACATACCAGCTCAAATACCACCTGGTGTTTAGGGTGGTAAAAGTCTTGCATCTTCAGCGAGTCATAAGCCTCAATACACGCTTCCTCGGAGTGCAACATGGCAGAAATAACCCGGCGTTCGCTCTCCAAGTCGGAGAGCCTTTCTTCCGGCACAAATCGTCTTACCGCCATCTCCCGTATCCCCTTCTAAAAACGGCAACTTTGAATAGCCAGAGATAAACACAGATCTTCGCTGATGGTCACTGATTTCAAGACGTAGAAGTAGAGCAACAATGATAAAAACGTCCCGCTGGGCGGGACTCTCTCCGGATCCATATCGTCCTTGCTTTTCATCCCCGATAGATGCAGGCTATCCTGGAACTTTGCTCTTCAATTCCTCCAGCACCTGCGGAACTACGAATATCTCGACCTCATCCTTGTCTTTAGCCGTGCTTATCGTCTTGGGTGCACTGGCACGAGAATCCCGTTTCTGCTTGCGGTTTTTAAACTCACTGGTTTCCCTTTCTGCCTCTTCCGGCGTGGTAATGCCCTTCTCCCTCCAGTTGGCCAGTACCCGGTCCATGTATTCGAGACCACCGCTTCTGGTTCGCTGGCACATGATCTCCCCGGCCTTCATGATCACCTCGTGGGAAAAGCCCCACTGCACTCTCCATTTTTCGTACATGTTTCTCCTGGCCTCGGCCTGCATATCAATTCCGGTAAAGCTGCCGAGCTCGGCCATCTCGACCGCAAAGTCTTGCCGGCGCGACCGCGAATAACCAGGCTTGTCTACTATCCGCCGGAAATAGTCCTCCATCCCGCCCAAGTTAGAGATAGAAGCCTCCCTTAGCCCCCTAGCAATGGCCGTGATTTCGCGCGGATTGTATATCTTTCTCTCAAAGCACAGTTCCAGCATCATGATAACGTATTCGGGACGACACTTCAGCTCATCCAGCCATCGATTCGCTTCTTTATACATCTCCGGACTAACCAGATTCCCGGTTTTCTGTTCGATGAAATCAATAACCACTCTAAGTTCCTTGTTCGCCGTGCTTGAAATCTGGTCCAGCCCTGCCCTTCCTCTTTCCAGCAACCTTTCCAATTCATGAACCCGCTGGCTCTTGGCTTGCAGTTCCTGCCGCAACAACTCTTTTTCTCTCCATCCAAGGCTATCAAGTTCAGGATGATCCCTTATGACCATTTCCTCGAGCTTGCTCCAAAGAGGCTCAAGAAAAACCCGTCTCGTTCTAAACTCGCCACCTAATGTCGATTCTTCGACTTCGACCAATCCCAACCTAACCCATTTTGACAGCCTCCAAGCAAGTTTGCTCTTGCTCAGTGAAGGATAACACTGCATAACCTGCCCGATTTCAAGTCCTCTCTGCCACAGCGGCTTCGAACGGCAACAATACGTGTACAAGAATGCTCCTAAAATGCCGATGTCTTCGGCGTCCAAGTCCAATTCTCCTGCATAATAATAAAGCGCGGCAGGTATCTGTACAAACCCCCACCGCAGCAACTCCATTGTGGCGTCCGTAGCGCCCATAATCCATCCTCCTGAAGGCACAACTCACACGTTACAGTTCCTCGTTTTATGTCTGGGTAGGTGCATTATAGCACAGCAGACATGCACCAACAACCGCAGAATAGCTACAAAAAAAGACAAAATTCAGCTGTGTGATTGGTTCCTAATCGCCCATTGTCTGCCATGACTTTCGTTAAATTTATTCGCCTAATGACCAGTCCCCCTTCGCCCGAGCCAATAATCACCGACAACATCGAAGACACCGAGAAAACATGCCTGTACCCGGAGGACTCAGGTGGAAAAGGTGTTATCTATCTTGCTGAGATACTCGATTATGCTCTGGTAATCTCCTCTTTGCCAGTGTTGCTGGAACATTTCGTTTAGTTTTAACCTGACCTTGAGGTACATTTCCTCTGCCTGTAGAGCCTCGCTTAGATGCTCTTTCTGGTCCGCCAGTCCTGCCTCAACCCCCATTGCCTTGCTTTCCACCCGAGGAACAAGTTCCACTTCGTCAAGCCAGTTGGGTATTGCAGCCCGAAGACCTAATTCTTTCCGAACCGCTTCAGCTAGAGATAGCAGTGCATCCTCCTCGCCATGTACCAGGAAAACACCGCTTGGCATGTTCTTGAAATGCTTGAGCCACGAAAGGAGGCCTATGCGGTCAGCATGCGCAGAATAACCCTCTATCACCCTGATGTCGGCTTTCACCACTATTTCTTCTCCATGAATGCGAACCAGCTTTTCGCCATCAAGAATCCGGCGACCCAGGGTGCCCTCAGCCTGGTACCCCACGAACAGTACAGTGGCCTCCGGCCGCCATAGGTTGTGCTTGAGGTGATGCTTTATTCGTCCGGCATCGCACATCCCGCTAGCGGAAATAATGACTGTCCCCCCCGACGTCTCGTTTAACCTGGCTGACTCCTGGGCGGTACGGGAAAACTTGAGATTCGGCAGATCCAGGGGGTCCTTACCCTGGTAAAGCATAAGCCTGGTTTCATCGTCCCAACTTGCCACCATTTTTCTAAATATTTCCGTAGCAGCAATGGCTAAAGGACTGTCTATATAGATCGGGATATCAGGTGAGAGTTCCCCTTTCTGGTAGAGAACGCTTAAATCGAAAAGGAGGTCCTGAGTCCGCTCGACGGCAAAAGACGGGATTATGAGATTTCCTCCTTTAGCCATCGTGTACTGTATGACCTCTCTCAGCATATCCTGCCGGTCAAAGTTTTGCTGGTGCAAACGGTTCCCGTAAGTAGACTCCATAACCAGGTAGTCCGCGTTTTCGATGGGAGTTGGATCCTTTACGAAAGGCTGATTTACCCTGCCTATATCCCCGGTAAAGACCACCTTAATAGTCCCTTGTGGTTCTGTTACCCACAACTCAACCAATGCCGACCCCAGAATATGTCCGGCATCCCGCAGCCGGAATTGAATGTCTTTGACCGGAGAAATCATTTCGTCGTAGTTGACAGGTCTAAACTGGGATAAGCACTTCTCAGCTTCCTCCACGGTATATATAGGACGCAGAACCGGTTTTCCTGCCCTTGTCAAACCACGATTCTTTCGCTCGACTTCCATCTCTTGAATATGCCCCGAGTCGGGCAGCATGATACTTGCCAGTTCTGCAGTCGCGTACGTGCAATAAATGGGACCCTTGAACCCTAAGTTGCACAATTTGGGAATAAGACCGGAATGATCGATGTGAGCGTGAGTAAGGATCAAAAATTCTAGATCTCTGGGATTTATTACGAAGTTCTGATAATTCCTTTCTCTTACCTCTTTGCCTCCCTGAAACATGCCGCAATCTATGGCAAATCTTATGCCGTTCACTTCCATAAAGAAAAAAGAACCGGTTACAGTTCGCGCCGCTCCCAAAAACCTCAGCTTCATCCGCTTCTCTCCTTCTGCTAGGTAGGCAGTATTCTCATCTGCTAAGCATTCAACCTGCCTGTTTGATTTTCTTATAGTGTTTTCAACGTCAAACGGCTACTATCCTTCTTTTGTCACCGCGGTTGGCCAGTTTTCTCAACATTCCTATAAACTCTTCGGTCTCTCTTCTCACCTGTTGCTTGTCGTTAGAGTATATGGCTTCCAAGATATTTTCAAATCCAATCCTCCCCAAATCAAGCAGGCTGTCTTCAGCATGTATGGCCACGAGTACTCCTTCATATTTAGTCTTTACTCTTTCGTATGTTTGATAGAAATAGAACTTCACCTGTTTTAGCTTGGTTAAAATCTCTTCGGCATCGGTTTCTTCGCGCTCACACATGCGCACGATCTGATTCAGCCCGTTGCTGATAGCAGCGCTGGCAAGCAAGGCATTGTAAAGCTCACGCTGGTACTGTCTGAAAAGGGTGTAATTCATGTACTCCTGAATCTCCTGCTTAGTCTGAGGGTGAAGGAGATTGAACTTCGAAAGAAGAGCTATTTCTTGGGCACTCATTTCTAAGAACATAAATAGAACCCCCTTTGCTTTTACACTAAGAGGGGTTCTATCTGTTTAGCCGGTAATCCTCCTGTCTAATATCGCATTTATCTCGCACTATTCAAGGTCATTCGACTCATCTCCGCCCCGATTCGGCTGCCCTTATCCTGTTCCTTTCCACGAACCTACCCATCCTTTCAATGGCCTCCTCGATGTTGTTCAAGCTCGCAGCATAACAACAACGCACAAAGCCTTCTCCCGACTCGCCAAAAGCGTTTCCCGGAACTACCGCTACCTTTTCTTCCATCAGCAGCCTCTCGGCAAATTCTTCGCTTTTCATGCCGGTTCCCCGAATCGAGGGGAAAATATAAAAGGCGCCCCGCGGCTCAAAACAGTCCAGGCCGATGTCGCGCATACCCTTCACTATCACCCTGCGCCGGTAGTCATACTCTTGAATCATTTCCCTCATTTGATGTTCACCGTGACGCAGAGCTTCGATAGCTGCCATCTGCGACATGATAGGAGCACACAGCATGCTGTACTGGTGAATCCTGGTCATAGCCGCTATCAGGTCACCGTCTCCGCAAGCGTAACCTATTCTCCACCCGGTCATGGCAAAAGCCTTGGAAAAACCGTTCAACACGATGGTCCTTTCTCTCATACCGGGTAACGAGGCTATGGATACATGCCTGCCGTTGTACGTCAGTTCGCCGTAAATCTCGTCCGACACCACTATGAGATCATTGTCTACGATCACGTCTACCAGATCAGCCAGGTCTTGCCATCCCATGATGCCCCCGGTGGGGTTGTTGGGATACGGGAGTACCAAAACCTTGCTCCGCGGGCTCAGGCCAGCCACCAACTGTTCGCGCGTAAGCCTGAATTCGTTTTCGGCCGTAGTCTTTAGCATTACTGGCTTGCCGTGAACCAGAGAGGTAATCGGACCATAACACACGTAAGAAGGCTCCGGTATCAAGACCTCGTCCCCCGGGTTAATCAAGGCTCTTAACGCCAGGTCCACCGCTTCGCTAACCCCGACGGTCACCAGTATTTCTTCTTCAGGATCGTACTTGACACCTATGGTCCGATACATATAGGCTGCAATCTCTTCCCGCAACTCCAACAGTCCCTGGTTAGATGTGTACATGGTATAACCTTTTTCTAAAGAGTAACAGCAAGCTTCTCTGATATGCCAAGGGGTGACGAAATCGGGCTCTCCTACCCCTAATGAAATAACCCCCTGTGACTGCGAAACCAGGTCGAAGAACCGCCTGATACCTGAAGGCGGAATCGAACTTACAGTGTCGGCAACATACTTTTTCATGCTCTTCATGGGCTCACCACCAATCTCCGGTCTTCTTCTTCATCACTCAGCAAGAAATCGTCCTGTTTATAGCGTTTGAGAACAAAGTGAGTTACGGTACTCTGGACTCCGTCTAAAGGAGCCAGCTTATCGGAAATAAACATAGCGATGTCTTTTAAGTTTTCGCCGTGCACTACCACCGAAAGGTCATAAGTCCCACTCATCAAATACACGCATCTCACTTCCGGAAATCGAGAAATCCTCTCCGCGATGCTGTCAAAACCAACCCCCCGTTCCGGGGTGACTTTAACATCGATCATGGCTGTTACCCCGTTGTCTCCCCATTTGTCCCAATTTATGACTGCGTTGTACCCGAGAATGATTTTTTCCTTCTTCAACCGTGCAACAGTCTCGCTTACCTCTTCCTCGGACACACCTAACATGGTCGCGATCCGCTGATGGCTGGCAGTTGCGTCCTTCTCGTACAGTTTCAGTATCTTACGTTCGATCTCCCTGTCGCGCTCAACGCTCATCTTACTTGTTACCTCCTCGATCGATGTGTCTCGATCCCCATATAAAAAATAAAACTCTCATCCGGACAAGGGACGAGAGTTGTTCCCGCGGTACCACCCTGATTGGCATACAAGCCCGCTCTTACCCTTTAACGGTGGGCTGCCGTCCGGCTTGACCTTGACCCCGGTTTCACCGGCACTCCTGGGGGGCTTTCATCTGCAACCTCATACCGGCTTTCACCTGGCCCGGCTCTCTGGGATGAAGGTTTGCCGACTACTCTCCCATTCATCGTGATAGCTGTATTCTGCTCTAATGTTAAAATTAATACTAACACTTGGCCGCTTGTACCGTCAACAGGTAAAAAAACTTTTTCCCCGGGCCTAAATTTCCTCAGTCATCTCTGTCGCCTCAGCTCGGAAGCCATCTTTCCGGCAGCAGCGCGACCGCTGGCAATGCTTTCTATTATGGACATGGGACCCGTGCACGCACCGGCAGCCAAGACCCGGTCTCGGTTAGTAGTACCTCCCGCTCCAACCTGCAAAAACCCGCCCCGGCCGGTTCCAAGTCCTAACAACGACGCTAAGCTTGGGAGGTCTTTCCCAGGAACTAGGGCCGGACACAATACTACCCAATCATACCTTCTTGCTGTCGGTTTTCTGGTCTCGGGGTCATCATAGATAACCTCCAATTCCTTACTACCTATGAGGTGAATCTTAGACGGCATAGCCCGAATATGGGTGCAAAATGAGGTCTTCGGCCGATACAAAGCCTCATACCTTTGCCGGTCCATGAAATATATATCGACGCGGCTCCCAGGTAGCTCCCCCTTCACGAGCCCCGCCAGCTTGGGTACATATAAACAACATACTCGCGAACAGTACGGAACACCGGCTCCTACTTCTCTCGACCCAAAGCACTGAATAAAGGCCAAGCGAGGGCTTTCCCCCAGAATTTCCGGGGATTCGCGGATAATGCCCTCTATTTCCAGAGCGGTAACCACCCCTGGCAGGCGGGAATAACCGAACTCACCCCGCAGTGCTGGGGAAAAAGTGTCAATTCCTGCCGCAACGATGATGCCTCGTACCTGAAAGGTCAAACGTCCGTTTGGAGTCTCCACGTCTACTTCAAGGCCGTCCTGTAGATTTCTCATCCCGGCCACTCTTGCAGCGACTAGAGCCTTGACCAGTTCTTGTTCCTCCACTGCCCGAACCCTCTGCCCGGCAAGACAGGCCCCACAGGCCTGGCATACACCATCAACCGCCTTGCAGTTGTATAAAGAAGCCTTGCCCCCCAAGCGGGGTTCTTTTTCAATTATGACCGATTCGATTTCATGCTCGGCCAGGGTCAGAGCAGCCTCTAAACCCGCTACTCCCCCTCCTATGATGAGCACTTCCGGCATACTCAACCACCTAAAACCTTTTTCTAGCCACAGATAAACACAGATGGTCACAGATTAACACTGATTGTTGTTTATCCTGTTTTGCCACAGACCCTCACGACACTTAAAGGTGTCACCACTAGAATCGGGAAAATAGACTCTATTTTTCAGGGCAGATAAACACAGATGGTCACAGATTAACACTGATTTATTATTATTTTTCGCTATTCCTTTGACCGATCTGTACGGGTAGCCTGCTTCAAACAGAAAACTCTCAGGACACCCTTCGCTGTGTCACACTACAAGAATAAACAACCAGAAATGTTTTTGTGAGCGTAAGCCCATCTGTGCATATCAGCCCGGCACTCAGCTGGCCGAAATTGTGCAACGTGCCAGCTTCTCTCGATAACGATATTCATCTATCAAGGCTTGAGCTGAGTGCCGGGTCTGTGTGCATCTGTGGCCATTGTTCAGGCCAAATACTCTACTTACGGACGCGGGTAGAGACCGGCTCTCCGGACTATTTCGGGTATAACCTCTTCCCACGCCACCGCCATGAGGTGTACACCCCTGACCCCGGGAATCTCACGGACCTCTTGGACCTGCTCCACCGCAATTCTTATAGCCTCTTCTTCCACATCTTTCGCCTGTTCCAATCGCCGGCAGATGTCTTCCGAAACCATCATGCCGGCCACGTTCTTTTGCATGTATCTGGCCATTTTCGCGGATTTTATCGGCATGATCCCGGCCAGTACCGCGACCCGTTCATGAAACCCCTGTTCAACCACCATCTTCATGAACTCGCGAAACCGCCCCATCTCTAAAACGCACTGGGTCTGCACAAACTCAGCCCCTGCCTCCACCTTCTTCTTTAGCCGGATGACCCGGAACTTGAAAGGGTCGGCAAAAGGGTTCTCTACGCATCCTATGAACATATCCGGGCGCACCTTCATTTCTTCCCCGCAGATGAACCGTCCGTGATCTCGCATGTTCCTTACCGCATACAACAACTGGATGGAATCGAGGTCAAAAACGTTCTTGGCTTCCGGGTGGTTGCCAAAACTCTGGTGATCCCCGGTTAAGCAAAGAATATTCTTTATCCCCAAGGCAGCGGCTCCCAACACGTCTGACTGAAGGGCAATACGGTTACGGTCGCGACAGGTCATCTGGATAACGGCTTCCAGCCCCTCGCTCTGGATTATTACTCCGGCAGCGATGCTCGACATCCTCACGATGGCAGTCTGGTTGTCGGTAACGTTAAAAGCATCCGCATACCCTTTCAGAGCCCTGGCCTTTTTGCGAACGAAATCCGCGTTACAGCTTTTGGGAGGGCCGATCTCGGCTGTTACGGCGAAATGGCCGCCAGTTATGACTCTTTCCAAGTTACTCCTCGCCATGCGGCTCCACCCCCTCCCTCATCATCCGGCGCGGGCCTCCATCCCGACTCCTAGACCAGTTTTTAGGCAATACCAGTTTTTCCAAGACCTCCAGTCGTCCCTGCCGCTCTAACCGATCGTATATCAATTGCCAGGCGCAATCTACCGTATCCGATATTTCGCATTTCCCGTTTTGGGAACCACCACAGGGACCGTTGAGCAGACTCTTGGAGCACCGGGTTATTGGACAGATGCCTCCGGTTAGGTCGAGGATACAGTCACCGCAAGCCTGGCATCGCTCCTCCCACACCCCGTCGGCTACCGGCATCCCGGCAAAAACCGTGTTTAACCCAGGTATGACCGGTACCACAGGTAGGACTTCTGCCAATGCCTGCACCCCAACCCCACAGGCGAGAGACAAAACGGCATCAAACGAATCCTGCCTTGCTCGCACCGGATCCAAAAATTCATACTCGCACTGGCGAGCGACACTGTCCCACTCTATCTCGATGTCTGGGCCCAATGCCATCCGCAAAAGGTGGGCCATTTTTTCCGCTTCCCTGGCCCCTCCGGTTTGACAAACAGTTACGCACCCGCCACATCCCAAGACCAGTATCCTGTGATAGCCTTGCAGTTTTGCGATTAAATCCTCCACCGGTTTTTGTTGCCCGACAATCATGTTCTCTCCTCCGTTACCCCAAACCTAGACAGGCTGTTCGCGGCCGACATTCGCATCAGGTTTACCCGGGCCTCAATCCCCAGTCTCGCCAGCAGATTATTCAGCCTTTCTACTCTGCCTCGGAGTTTCATGTCTTGATGCCCGTGCTCACACTTGTCCTTAATGCAAGTCACTATCCAAAGGTCCCTTTTCCCGCCGTTGGCCGCCAGAACTCGCAGCATCTCGTTCTCGCCGATAGCGCCGGCACAAGGGAACAGCTGGTATTCGTACTTTGTCCCCGCTTGTTTCAAAACTAGCCCCGCCGCGTTTTCACAAGCCAGTATCGCCGGCTTCGCTTTTGGCAGGGATTCCGTACCAATCTCAGTTATCGCCTGGGCCGGGCATAAGGTGTAACAGAGCCCGCAACCCCGACAAGACAAATCATCTATGAAACAAGCTTCTCCATAAAGATTTGCGTACCGGTCATCCCGCCGAAACTCTATGGCCATATGCGGGCAGTTCCGGTAGCAGGTGAGGCAATATGCACACCGCTCTGCATTTATCTCGAACCGTTTCTCCCCCCGCATACGCCCCCGGGCCAGTACTGCTACTTTCGCAGCCAGGGCTTGGATAACGGTCTCTTCCTCCGCCTCAGTCATGAACCCCTCCGGGTCTGGAAAGATATATATTCCTTCCCGGTTGGTTCCTCCTGGGTAATCGCCCCAGTCAAAATCCATCAAACCCAACCGACTGAAGTATACCGACATGTCATCGCCCAGTACCCAAACCGGAGCTACCAAAAAGTCGGCCTCCAGACACACTTCACGCCCTAAATCCCGGTCAAAAACCGTAGCTTCAATCCTTCTCCCCAGCCCTAGTATCGGAATTGTTGACGGAACCCGATCTGTGCGTACGAAAACGACTCCCCTGCGACGAGCTTCCGTATACAGGTCTTCTCCTCCGTCGAAACTTGTCTGAATATCATCGGTTACCACCCACACCCGGCTTCTCTCGGCCAGTTTCAGCACTTCAGGCAACGCTTCCGAATATGTTCTCCTGGATACCCCCATAAGGGCAACCAAGACCGAGTAGCCCGCTGCTTCATGACAGCTTGGAAAATTCAACACCGGTCGGGATGGATCCGGAACTAATATCACCGCTCCTACCTCTACCCCTTCAACCTCCGTCCCTTTCAAGCCCACAGTAAAGCGGCCTATTTTCCCCTTGAGATAGGCCAAATCCTTGTCCCATATTGTCTGAATCCCGACAGTTCTCCCTGAAAAGGGCACAGGCTTTCGATAAGCCCAAACCACGGGCTGATGATTGGCTATGGCCCGGGCGAGCTTTTTCGCCCGCTGGCTGCCACCCCAAACCAACACTCTTGGGTTCACTTTGTGTTCTTCATAGTAACCCAATGGTATCGCCTCACCTGGATGTTAGCTTATATAATCATAAAACAAGCGTTCCTAGCGGGCAAGCAATATGAGAATATTCACAAACTGGCTTTTCAACCCTTGTCATCAACCTTTATAATTAAACGAGCCGCGCACTGGCATGACACCAGTTATCAGAAAGGAGTCCGTAACGGGAAATGTTGGGCCGGATTCGATTTCTCTTCAAGTATGAAACTGTTTTCGGGGTCGAACAACCATGCAAAGTGAGAACCATCCCTTTTGGCGTTTTATTGATTTGCTTGGTTCTGAGTTTGGGCTTCGATCCCAAACTCGCGTTGGCCAGCGAGAATCCTCAGGTTCAGGCTCCTTCTTGCGTGCTGATGGAAGCTACTACCGGTAAGATCGTATGGGCCAAGAATCCTGATCAGCGCATGGCTCCAGCAAGTCTGACCAAGGTATTGACTGCTTTAATCGCTCTCGAAAGAGGGGACTTGAACGATAGGATAAAGGTAGGACCCAACCCACCCCGGGTAGAAGGCACCAGGGTATACCTGGTAGAAGGTGAAGAGGTAACCCTCGAGAATCTCCTCTATGCCATGCTCTTGAACTCTGGTAATGATGCTGCATTGGCTATAGCAGAACACTTTGGCGGTTCACAGCAAGGCTTTGCCCGCCTCATGAACGAGAAAGCGGCTGCTCTCGGGGCCAGAAATTCTCATTTTGTAAGCCCTAACGGGTTGTCTGACCCCAATCACTACACTACCAGTCGGGACTTGGCCGTGATTGCCCGCGCTGCATTGCAAAACCCGGACTTCCGAAAAATAGCAGCCACCAAGACCCGTCCCTGGAACGGTCAAGACTGGCAAACTACCTTGATTAATCAAAACAAGTTGTTGTGGAAATATCCGGGAGCAGACGGGGTGAAAACCGGGTACACGACTGAAGCCCGCAACACTCTCATCGCTTCAGCTACCCGCAATGGCCAGTCTTTTATAGCGGTTGTCCTAGACGAACCGCGCGGATCCGTAGCCGAACAGGACGCCGTGGCTCTGCTGGATTACGGATTCAGCCATTTTCAATGCCTCCGACTCGCCAAAAAGAACCAGTTGGTGTCGGTGCTACAAGTCGAGAAAGATAAGAAGATTGACCTCGTGGCTGCCAAAGACTTGAGCATAGTCGTGAGTACAGGAACCAAGTCGAACCCGGTGGGAGAGCTGCACCTGAATTCAGTTCACGGTCCTTTCCCCTCAGGAACTCAGGTTGGAGAAATGGTATTCAAACAAAAGGGCAAGGTGGTTGGCAAGGTGCCGGTAGTCAACCGTCAGGCCTGGCCCGCTCCTCCCCCGGGGCTGGCCGGCTGGTGGTTGCGCCTGAGCCTGGCCTTTGCCGTCCTGTGGGTTCTTGTAACCGTGGCTAAAAACCGTCAAAGGGCAAGAGGTAGATCTGTCAGTAGCAGGTCAAGGACCGCGCGTATCAGATGACGCCCGTTATCGACTGCCCTCTGCCACGGTTGAAACAGTTCACGTTATCAAATACGCTAGTTTTACTTCCACTCTCCTGTATAAGTGCTGCTTTCTCTTCTTATCCTTCTCGGCCTGACATTAAATGATGTAGCACCTCGCGGTGAACCTCGAAATCCGGTTTGCTGAAAAGGACCATGCGAACCTTAAGCCCGGCGGAACAGGTCCGAAGAAACTCGGCAATGGAGTTCAAGGCTACCTCTGCAGCTTCCCGTATCGGGTACCCGAAAATTCCGGTACTGATGGCAGGAAAGGATATGCTGGCAAGACCCATTTCCACGGCTTTTTTCAAACTCTCCCGGTAGCAGGAAGCCAAGAGCTCGGCATCTTCAGGTGCTCCCCGGTAAACCGGACCTACGGCATGAAAAACATACTTGGCTTTCAGATTGAAGCCCTCAGTCACCCTCACTTCCCCCGTGGGACAGCCGCCGATCTGAGCACAAGCCATGGCCAGCTTTGGACCTGCGGCCCGGTGAATCGCACCGCAGACTCCTCCCCCCGGTGCGAGCCGGGAATTAGCAGCATTTACAATCGTATCCGTATCTTGTTCGGTGATATCCCCTTGTACGATTTCCAGCACGTTATTTCCAATCTGCCAAGAAACCACCCTTTACCACCCTTCCCTCAGTAGGATTTACGTCACTTCAGCATACGGCCTGGTATCCCACCCCTGTCTATAAACCCCGCTTTTTCAAGTATGACGCGGGTGTCGGGATGCAACTCCTGATGGTAGTAACTCAGCTCTTGAACCGGAACCCATATCGCTTCCTTGACATCATCCCCAGGAACCAAGTCACGGGAAGAAGTATAAGCCCAAAAATCGATGTAAACGACATGTAGACGGACGCCGTCTTTATCCTTAACCACGCGCTCGAAGGTTATGAGGTGGTCCCCTATTTCAGCCTCCAGTCCAGTCTCTTCTCTCACCTCCCTCCGGGCACACTCGACCAAGGTTTCGCCCGGCTCAAGCATCCCTCCCGGAAGAATCCACCTCCCGTACCAGTAACTCCTGTAGCCGTGCTTAACCAGAACCACTCGCCTGTTTTCATCTAACACCAAGGCCCCTACCCCTATCTTAATCAAAGCAACCGCATCCCCCTCGTAAAGTCCCTCAATTTTTATGATACACCCTCAAACTATCCCGGAGCTACCGTCGAAAATCCACACGTGTCTCCATAAAAAAGGGCTCGCATTAAACTTGCCCACAACAAAAGCACCAGGTTCGATAACGCTCTCCCCTGTCCCGCCTGTTACTGATTAAGGCCCTTTCCGAGGGAAAATGTAATGCTTAGCAACAAGCCCTGACTCAGTACCTGCCACTTTTCAATATCGAGTACGCCAAAAACAAACCTAACACAACAGCAGTCGCAAAACCGATCTCCACCAATGGCACTCCGGGGATAAAGCCTTCTCGGTTGCCCGCAACTATCAGCGAGCTCCCGACTATGATCGAGGCGATAATAATTGAAAGGGAAATACGGTTCGATATGATATCGAGCACCGTCTGTAACCTGTTCAGATTAGTGTGTTCCAACTTCAGCTTCAGTTCCCCTTCTTCCAACATGTTCATAATCGACTCTATTTCTCGGGGCAAGTTGCGGGCAGCCATATAATGATCCAGTAAGACTTCTGAAGCCTCTTGCCTGATACGGTCCAAAGAAAACCTTTTTTTAAGAATAGCCTTCCCGTAAGGCTCAGCGATTTCAACAACGCTGAGACCGGGATCCAGGCGGCTCAACAACCCTTCGATGGTCATCATCATCTTAACCATCAAAGAAAGCTCGGGCGGAACCCTTACCTGGTATTTGAAGGACAGTTGTACCAATTCTCCCAAGGCTTCTCCCACGCGAATCTGGGAAAAGGGCATTCCGTAATACTTCTGTTGCAGGCGAGACACGTCCCGTCGTAATTCCTCCCGGTTAACGTGACGGGTAGCAATACCTACCTGAAGCAAAGCCCGTGTAACCCCGTTTACATCGTAACGGACCATGGCCATGACCAGGTCCATGCACCTTTCGATCAACACCTCGTCCACAGTCCCTACCTGGCCGAAGTCATAGAATATGACCTTCTCTCCTGGAGCAATGGCAATGTTTCCAGGATGCGGGTCAGCGTGAAAGAACCCGTGCTCGTATATCTGCTGAAAAAGAGCCTCCACAATGTGGTTTGCAACTCGCTTTAGATCAAAACCAGCCCGTATCAGCCGCTCAAACTCTGACACTTTTACCCCGCCGATGTACTCCAATACTAACACCCGGCGGCTGGTATATTCCCAGTAAACCTTGGGAATAAGGACGTTGCGATTCTGACGAAAATTTTCCCTGAACTTGTCAGCGTTACGACCTTCCTGGGCAAAATCCATTTCTTTACGCAGGGCATTGGCAAACTCGTCCAGTATGTCGGTAAGCTGATACAGTCGCCCCCACTTGGTGTGCTTTTCCAACATCCCGATCAGTTCATAGAGGATTTCCAGGTCGTTCTCAATGATTTTGCCGATCCCCGGGCGTTGTACTTTGACCACCACTTTTTCTCCGGTTTTCAGAACCGCTTCGTGGACTTGTCCTATAGAGGCGGAGGCCAAAGGCTCCTCAGAAAAAGAGGCAAAAATATCCTCCGTCCTCAACCCCTCTTCGTCCAAGACCTGTTGCACCTGCTTAAACGGAAAAGGAGGCACGCTGTCCTGCAGTTTTTCCAGTTCTCTTATGTATTCTGCCGGTAGCAGATCAGGCCTGGTACTGAGGAGTTGCCCAAGCTTCACATAAGTAGGACCTAGTTGTTCTAGAACCGAACGTAATCTTTCTGGGCCTGTGAGGTACGTGTCTTTCCGCGTTTCTTTAGACTTTCTATTCCTGACAGGCAGGCGGTCAAACACAAACCCGAAACCGTGGCGACCCAGTATGTTCAACACTTGTCGGTAACGCTGCATGTGATTCAAATGCTTGATTCTCAACTACTTACCTCCCTACCGCATCGACCGATAAAGGAATAGAAAAGGGACGGACACCTGCTGTCCGTCCTCACTGGCTCTCAACTTTTCTCTCGAGAGTATCTAATCGCTCCCTAATCTCGTCGATCTCAGACTTGGTCACCAATCCCAACTCACCCCTGAGCTTCTCAACCTCCTGGCGAATGAACCCCTTGACCTCCTGGCGGTATTCTTCTCCTTTCTGCAAAAGCTCGTCCACAAACTTCTTAGCTTCCTCTTCACTGACCTCGCCCTTAGCTACCAGTTCGTTGATAATCCTTTCACTTGTCTCCTTAGCAACGCACAGCATTCCCAGCCCTAAAAACATAGCCTTACGCAACCAATTCACAGTGCCACCCCTCTCTAAAATACTAGTAATAACATATTCCCATCGCACCCGGCCCTACGTGTGACCCTATAACCGGACCTACTTCGTATACCGGTACTGGTGCCCCCCACAAAGCCTCTATTCGCGCTTGCAGGTGGGCCGCGTCCTCTGGACAGTCGACATGGCAAACACCCACTCTTTCAATCAACCCTTTTTCGAGTCTCCGCCGGAAATCCTCTACTATCCTTTCCAAAGCCCGGACCTTGGTCCTAACCTTGTCGTAAACTTGAATGGCCCCTTGAGTATCAAGGGAAATGAACAGTATTGGCTTTATCTGCAGTATATTGCCGACCAGCTTCCCAACCCTGCTCAGTCTACCGCCTCGAAAAAGATATTCCAAATCATCGACTATAAAGTATATGCCGAAACGGCTCTGTATCCTCTTCAGTTCATCCAGGATGTCTTCTATCGCAAAGCCCGCTTGCGCCATCTCGCATGCCCTCAATACCTGAAACGCCATGGCCAGGACAGTGCATCGTGAGTCCACCACAAAAATCCTACGGTCAGGAAATATCCCCTTGACCATTTCCGCCGTGTGAGCAGTGCCCGAAAGCTTACTCGTAATAAAAATACCCAGTATAGTATCCCCTGGATCAGTCTGGGAAAACGCCTCGTAAAAATCACCGGTAGAAGGCTGAGACGTTGTGGGAAAGATTTTTTCCGATCGGAGACGCCAGTAATACTCGCGGTTGGAGTAAACTGTTCCCTCCTTAAAAACCTCCATCCCCAGCGTAACGTTCAGCGGAACCACTTTAATTCGGTAACTATCTATTACTGCCTGAGGAAGATAAGCGGTGCTATCGGTAACCACGACAATAGCCACATCTCTACCCCTCTCCTCTCCCGTAACCACGGCAGAACCGGGAGTCACTGACACTACTAAAAATTATTCGCCAATACCCATAGTCTGTCAATTACAATGTGTAATCGGTAGATCGTTATAATTCCCACCAAAGAACAAGCAACCCCTCCCATGATAACCCGGGATCAGCTTCTCAGTATACGGTTTCTATATTAGACATTAGACCGCCGGGGTATAAATACCTTCTTCTCCGGTGCCTTGTCCGATTTTCCAGCAAGTTCTGTTCTGGTAGTGAAGGAATCGCCCTTTGCCGCGGCGAAGCACTATATAAACTCACGATAGGAGGCAAGCAATGAACACCCGGAAACGAGAAGGCTGGTTGGTTGTCGGTTTGCTGCTCATAGCAGTGATAGCGGGGCTATGCATCACTTTGTCCAGCCCGACAGCCCACGTAGAATACGCCCAAGAAGCTCTACAGCTACACGAAAACGATTTTTCGATCAGAAACGGGACAGCGGTTATTCGAGTCGGAACCGATACCCTGACCAGGGTAGAAAGGGACTTTGGAAAAGGTCGGTTCTTGGGAATGAGCACCGTGTATGAGCCGCCAAGCAGAGATTTCCGCCTCAGATTCCCTAAAAAGCAGGATACGGTGTGGATTTTCGATACTACCCGTCCCGGTTTTTATACTGCCCGGGGAATCCAAATAGGTGACGGAATTGATAAAGTTATTCAGGCTTATGGGGAGCACTATTCAAAGGTTATGCTGGAAGGAAACGATGTCGACTACGACTTGGTTTACGGGTCATATGGCCAAGGAACCATAACCTTTCATTGCCAGGACGGCGTGGTGACCAGAATAGTGGTTAGCCGGGATCCAGGACACTAAACCGCTACTAACCCGTAGTGATTTGGCGCAACACCGAGG
The DNA here is from genome assembly GCF_013314835.1 of Syntrophothermus sp. Taxonomy (NCBI): domain Bacteria; kingdom Bacillati; phylum Bacillota; class Clostridia; order Eubacteriales; family Syntrophomonadaceae; genus Syntrophothermus; species Syntrophothermus sp. The sequence goes on along the minus strand of NZ_JABUEX010000025.1, from coordinate 216 downwards.
CAGTCCACGTTCCGAAAAACGCTTTGATTGAACTGTTGTTAAGGTGCCGGCAACATATATTAGTAAAACACAAAATTAGGTACACGGTCTGAGAAAGTTCAGACACATGTGAAACAGGTAGAGGGAAAGACAAGGTAAGGGAGGGGGTATAGTAGACAAGAAGGTGTGGGGCCCTTTATCCTAGGTTTTGAGAAAGAAAACCGAAGGATAGAAAGG
>NZ_JABUEX010000102.1:0-4833 GCF_013314835.1 Syntrophothermus sp. | reverse complement strand
TAGGAAAGGTAGGATAAAGCAGGTATGAAAGCAAAAAAACTTGAAATTACTTCTAAACATTCTCTGAATCTGGAGAAATCCAATCCATTATAAGGAGACAACTTATAAACACAAAATATAAGGTGTAGCCTTATATGCTTACTCCTTCCCTTACTAACCAGTATCTCTGGTATTAATTCGATACGCTTCGGACTTAGAAAGCGTTGTCAGAACTCTTACCGCTTTTTTGCGCCACTCCTCGGGACGGGATCTCATCTTTTCTACTTTAAGAGAGCGTAGCACGGTCGCGTCTTTCGTAGCGATTGCCTTGAACACCTGGGCAGCTTTTCCCCAAATGTTTGCCTCTCTTATAACGATGTCTGCCCGGAACAGCGTCTCGTCGAAAGCGGTAGATCCCCTTTGTGATCCACCATGCGGCAGAGCGGCCATAACCGCCGGAGGGTATTGCTGCATCATCGCGAACTCGGAAGGGCCGAAACCGGAGCACCGTTTGTGATGATGGCGATTGAAGCCGCAATGGGCGCAAAACACCAGTCCGGCCACCAGGAGAGGGCCTTGCCCCGGTCATTTCGCATTCGGGCGATCTGCCGCCAGGCATATGGAAAAAGCCCTGCTGTATTTTTGCAGTAAGTTCAGAGGTTCCATAGTTTAAATTTTATCAGATTTTTTTACCTTTTGTGTTGATGTCATCTCTCCTGTCTCTTGTAAGGCGGCTTAGGGAAAACGATGCGAACAGGCTGCTTCAGCCTGCGGTTGACCAGCACCATTTCGCCGGGCTCAAGGCCACCTACAACGGCCTTCGTCTGCTTGTCCAGAAAATCATAAGCGGGGCGGGAAAGCTCCGTGGAACCAGTTATTCCCACAAGGCTTGTGGCACAGTTCTCGTAAACCTGGTGGTGGATGTCGGCCCGGAACTGCTGGGCGGTAAACAGGGTCACGCCTTCGGCGCGCCCGACCCGGGCAAGATCGACTATTTCCCGGCCAAGAGCCGTGAGAGGGGTGCCCGATGGGACATACCGGTTCAGCTCGTCAATGAGTATAACCGTGTGGCGCGGCATCCGGTCGCGGTTTTCCCGGTAAGCCTCCTTCAGTCTCCGCACGATGTCGCCGACGATGAACCCCTGAGTTCCTATTCTGTCCTCGAAAGGCTGGATGTCCACAACTACGATGTCTCCGGGTGCCAGGGATTCGCGGATCACGTCCCCCAGATAGTAAACGTCACCGCCAAGAGCAGTCGGCGTTCTGTTGTCCACGAAAACGCTCGGGGTCGTCAACCGCCTCAAGTGGCGCTTGAATCGCCCCAGTACGCTTCTGGGATTTCCGCCTCCGATTGTGTCTTGGGGAAAGTCGTCAAAAAATTTAAGGTGAGTCCAGGTTCTTACCTCTGTGCCGGCCGGAATAGAAACATAACCTTCATTTACGGCCCTTCTAAACCTCATCCTGCCGTAGTCCTGGGCGACGTGGCTTGCGATGCTGGCCAGGGTGAACTGCGGGTCGTCGATCTCCGAAAAGAGCAGGTCCAGCTCATCGTATACGTCGTCCAGGGCATAGGCGTAGTAGAACGCATGTTTTTCGGAAGGGTTTTCATAAACCGATGAGATGTCCCGGGCATGGTAGGGGAAATAGTACCGAACGTTTGTGAAGGGGTCGAGATCGCCAAAACCAAGAATGCGGTAAAGGTTCCGATCGTAGTCGTCCATAAATCCTGGCGCCGGCTCTTCATCTATAAAGAGCAGGTCCTGCTGCTTCACGTTAAAAATAATGGCCGCGGTCTCGTTGCCGTAATACTCCATAACGAGCCTCAGCAGGAACATCAAATATGATGTCTTGGCGGCAAGGCCGGAGGTGCCGGATACGTTTACGTGTGCCGCTTCAGGTCCCAGCACATAGCGCCGGTCGAGGAGAAGAGGCAGGGGGTCCCCGGACGAGCGGAGTATCACCCCGGCCGGAAGACCGTCTTCGGGAGCCAGGGCGTCCATTCCCAGCGCCAAGTGAACCTCTTCGTTGGTGGCAAAGCGCACGGGGCTGTCGTTGAGCGCAGGATACCACACGGCACGCCTGCCGCGCCTGGTGTGGGGTGATTCCACTCCGGTGTTGGCGGCTACATCCGCCCAGGCTATAACCGTAGTGACCCGGCGGGTATTGCCTTCCGCTTCTACGTCCCCGAAGCTAGATGAAACATAATTCGCTAGGTGGCTCTTGGCATCGGTAGGAGCAAGGATTTCCTTCACCACGCCTATAGTCCGGGATCCCCCGAAGTTTTCTACAGAAACGTAGTCGAAGGGGTTGATCAGGACGCCGTTTTGCACCCAAAAGGAAAAGGTTGATGATGTGCTGGGGTCCCGTTCGGTCGATGAGACTTTTCCTATCACAGGGGGTTCAGAATCTTCGGCCGGCGGGATATCCACAAAGCCTTCCAAATCCTCAGCCGGCGGAAAATCTATAACATTGCCGTTGGGTTTGTCATTATTGTGCACTTAAATTAAAACCTCCTCTGGCAAATAATATCTGCCTCATGACTTGAGGCGAAAACAAGGTTTCCTTGACATGCGTCTCGGCCTGGTAAATGGGATAAATGTGAGAGTGCCAGCGGCGCTCGGGATAGATAACCGGGGCCTTTTCCGCAATCAGAGCGCGGCTCAATCGACTGACAAGGGCGGCTTTCTCTTCGTCCCACTGGCCTTCCATTACTGCCTCGACTTTAACGACTCCCTGCATGTAGTTGTCTACACGATCTATGGGCCAAAACCGGAGATACCAGAAGGCTAAAGACGGGTAATCCCCCGATTTCTTGCGTAATACGGGGGTGCGTTCGTTTTCCCGCAGCCTCTGGATCACCCGGGGCAGGTTAAAGTGGAACTGGGAATTTGCCACTTTGATTACAGGCTTCCAGCTGAAAGACTTGGCCAGCCCAATAACATTCTTTAAGCGCAGGAATATGTTCTGGCGGATATCGCCGTCGATGATGAGCCACTCCCCGTCCGCCCGGCCCGCCAGGTTTGCTGCGGCATTAGCCTCCAGGGCATGGAGCCGCTCACGGGCCTTGGCTGCCAAAATGGTACGAAGGTCTCGCCTGGGATCCGGCTCGGATTCCAGAAAAACAGGGGTTATCATGCCTAGCGGGCGGTTTTCCAGGGCATCACGGAGAACACCGCTTGTGAAAGGAAATATGGCCAGGAGCTGATGATCCGAGCGGCAAGGATACAAGCGGCCTTCCTCGTTGCGCTTCAAGATACTGACGGCTGTTTCGGAAACGAGTACCGGATAGGAAGCGGTGGAAATCGCAACATCGCCCCAATAATAAGTTCTGAGAGAACCGTCAAGAAAATAGCGGAAAACATGGTCTTCGCTGCGGCGAATAGGGGAACCTACAGGTATATTCAGGATGGGACGAAAGCGATCAACGGGTTCGTATGTTTCGCAGATATTGTCGTCTCCGAAGTAAGAGTCGTCTTTGATTTTATCGGGGTCTGCCGGTTCGGTCTCTAAAGGGGGCTCATCGGTCGGGGATGCGGGGATGAAACTTGCATTGTTTGCGGCCAGGGTCATGATGATTTCTCTCGCAGAATCCGTTAACTGTTCCAAACTCAAATGGCAACCACCTCCTTCGGTTTTCTCAAAATCAGGGCGCTCCTGAGATCCGGGGCGTCTAAGAACTTGCGCTTCAGGGCTTCGTAAGACGGCCACGCTCCGTGCACTCCCAGGACGCGGCGTGCGTCGGCCACCATTTCCAGCAGCTCCGGAGTCCAGCCCGGTGCAACGTATGAGTCTTTCTTGAGAGCATCTATAGGCTGGTATCTCATCGGGTACACCGCCACGCCCCAGGAAAGCAGATCTTGGACTCTGCTCAGGAAGTCATCCGGGGTATCTTCGAAGTTGAACATGGCGTAAACTACAAAACGCTTCTTGCTGACCCCCGCCTCGCAGAGCATGTCTATGGCACGCTTCAGGGCTTTTCGGTGGCAGGTGGAATCGTAAGCCAGACGGACAACGCTCATGCGGAGGGAAGCAATGGCGGCGGCGTTGTCCGGCGTGATCAGTCTGGCGTCAAGCCCCTGGTTGAAGTCGATCTGGAAATAACGCTTCGCTTTTTTGATGTTTATCAGTTCTTCCAGTATTTCCTGATGGTACGGGGAAGCAAGGAAGTTGTTGTCCCAGAAGATTGCCTGATTGTATTTTTTGTTGATAAGGTCGCCTACGGATGAACGGCAAACAAAGTCGGGCTCCAATACCGGAACGGCGCAGAAAGGGCAGTTTCTGATGCAGCCACGTGAGGTAAAAACAATGCTGCCCTTCCAACCAGGCACCAGTGAATAGTCCGGCAGTATTTCTTCAAGCTCAGAAACGATACCTCGCCAGATATAGTCCGGCTTGATTTCCTCTTGGGCATGCTCCGGCATGAGGCTGGCATAAATGCCCCCCAGAACAACAGGCTTCCCGGGGAAGAGATGCCGGTAATACCCCACCGCCTCTTTGACTTTTTCCCAAGCATAAGTGAACAGCGATGTGACGTAAATAACGTCCGGGGTAAATTCCGGAATCTCGGGCGGCCGTACCAGCTGCACCATGTCTCCGCGCAGACGGTGGTAAGCCGAAAGTTTAAGCAGACCTAGAGGAGGATATTTGCTGTAATAGCGCGGCCAGACGCAGAGAACATTTAATTTGCTGCATGGAAAGGAATCAATCAAACGGGAAAATGTATCCATATGTTAATTATACCACCTTTTTAGGAAATATTAAACAAAATATAAGGGCACCAGAGGTGCAGGAGATTTTGAAGAAGCACGGGGCGGAGGCCACGCCCCGGCGGCCGCTTGCCTTTCGGTGGAACCG
>NZ_JABUEX010000100.1:0-4987 GCF_013314835.1 Syntrophothermus sp. | reverse complement strand
AAAAAGGCTGCCCGAAGTGGACAGCCTTTGATATAAGAGCTTGGCGGCGACCTACTTTCCCCTCCCTTTTGGGGCGAGTATCATCGGCGCTGGTGGGCTTAACTTCTCTGTTCGGAATGGGAAGAGGTGATCACCACCGCTATAACCGCCATAGTGCCTTGCAGCTAGCTTGCGCTAACCTCGACAACCTGCCTGAGATAAGATACTTTTCGAACAAACTCTCGCTTCTACCTCGGATAGTAAAGTCTCGGGCTATTAGTACTGCTCGGCTCAGATGTTACCACCTTTACACCTGCAGCCTATCTACCTCGTAGTCTTCAAGGGCCCTCTATGGAAGTCTCATCTTGGGGCGGGTTTCGTACTTAGATGCTTTCAGCACTTATCCCTTCCAAACTTGGCTACCCTGCTATGCAGCTAGGCGCCACAACAGGTACACCAGCGGTTTGTCCAACCCGGTCCTCTCGTACTAAGGTCAGCTCCCCTCAAACTTCCTACGCCCACAACAGATAGGGACCGAACTGTCTCACGACGTTCTGAACCCAGCTCGCGTGCCATTTTAATCGGCGAACAGCCGAACCCTTGGGACCTTCTCCAGCCCCAGGATATGACGAGCCGACATCGAGGTGCCAAACCACTCCGTCGATGTGAGCTCTTGGGAGTGATCAGCCTGTTATCCCCGGAGTACCTTTTATCCTTTGAGCGATGGCCCTTCCATGCGGAACCACCGGATCACTATGTCCGTCTTTCGACCCTGTTCGACACGTCTGTCTCGCAGTCAAGCACCCTTATGCCATTGCACTCTACGCACGGTTACCAAGCGTGCTGAGGGTACCTTTGAAAGCCTCCGTTACACTTTTGGAGGCGACCACCCCAGTCAAACTACCCACCAAACACTGTCCTCCTTCCAGAGTTAGGCTCCAGGCAAACAAAGGGTGGTATTTCAACGTCGACTCCATGATGGCTGGCGCCACCACTTCACTGTCTCCCACCTATCCTACACATCGTTTACCCAAAGTCAATGTTAAGCTATAGTAAAGGTTCACGGGGTCTTTCCGTCCCGTTGCGGGTAAGCGGCATCTTCACCGCTACTACAATTTCACCGAGCTCATGGCTGAGACAGCGCCCAGATCGTTACACCATTCGTGCAGGTCGGAACTTACCCGACAAGGAATTTCGCTACCTTAGGACCGTTATAGTTACGGCCGCCGTTTACCGGGGCTTCGGTTCAAAGCTTCGCAGCTTACGCCACTAACCTCTCCCCTTAACCTTCCGGCACCGGGCAGGTGTCAGGCCTTATACTTCATCTTTCAATTTCGCAAAGCCATGTGTTTTTGTTAAACAGTCGCCTGGGCCATTTCTCTGCGCCCTAAACTTGCCTGCTTAGGGACCCCTTCTCCCGAAGTTACGGGGTCAGTTTGCCTAGTTCCTTAGCCATGATTCACTCGAGCACCTTTGGATACTCTCCTCGACTACCTGTGTCGGTTTGCGGTACGGGTTGCTATAAGCTGACGCTTCCACGGCTTTTCTCGGTTCTCCCTTATCACTTTCGCTTCGCCCGTAGGCTATGCTCTACGAACTATTCCGTCAGTTCGTAAGTGCCTCAGTTAAACGTCCCCGCTTCGCACTTATAGCAAGTACAGGATTATTAACCTGTTGTCCATTAGCTCCCCCTTTCGGGTACGCCTTAGGCCCCGACTAACCCTGATCCGATTGACGTTGATCAGGAAACCTTAGTCTTCCGGTGTGCAGGGTTTACACCTGCATTATCGTTACTTATGCCTACATTTGCTTTTCCAGTCTCTCCAGATATACTCGCGTATATCCTTCCGCAATCCTGGAATGCTCCCCTACCACTTATACCTCTATAGTATAAATCCACAGCTTCGGTAGTATGTTTTATGCCCGCTTATTATCCACGCCCAACCGCTCGACTAGTGAGCTGTTACGCACTCTTTAAATGAATGGCTGCTTCCAAGCCAACATCCTAGCTGTCAATGCAGTCAGACCTCGTTTTACCAACTTAACATACATTTGGGGACCTTAGCCGGTGATCCGGGTTCTTGCCCTCTCGGCCATGGACCTTAGCACCCATAGCCTCACTCCAGGGTATCATGTCTTAGCATTCGGAGTTTGTCAGGATTTGGTAGGCGGTGAAACCCCCGCATCCAATCAGTAGCTCTACCTCTAAGACACTATCACCCCAGGCTGTCCCTAAAGACATTTCGGGGAGTACGAGCTATCTCTCAGTTTGATTAGCCTTTCACCCCTACCCACAGCTCATCCGAAAACTTTTCAACGTTTACCGGTTCGGCCCTCCACCTCGTATTACCGAGGCTTCAGCCTGGCCATGGGTAGATCACAAAGTTTCGCGTCTACCCCCTCTGACTTATCGCCCTTTTCAGACTCGCTTTCGCTTCGGCTCCCCACCTCCTTTTGTGGTTAACCTCGCCAGAGAGGCGTAACTCGTAGGCTCATTATGCAAAAGGCACGCCGTCACCCTTCGACAAGCTCAGGGCTCCGACCGCTTGTAAGCGCACGGTTTCAGGTTCTTTTTCACTCCCCTGTCCGGGGTTCTTTTCACCTTTCCCTCACGGTACTTCTTCGCTATCGGTCTCTCAGGAGTATTTAGCCTTACCGGATGGTGCCGGCTGTTTCACGCAGGATTCCTCCGGTCCCGCGCTACTCAGGATCCTGCCTCGCCTTCAATCAATTTCTCTTACGGGGCTATCACCCTCTCTGGCCCAACTTTCCAGTTGTGTTCAAATATCAATCTTCAGGCTTTTTTGGCAGTCCTTCTACCCCAATAATGCCTTAACATTATTGGTTTGGGCTACTCCCCTTTCGCTCGCCACTACTCAGGGAATCACTATTGTTTTCTCTTCCTGCGGGTACTTAGATGTTTCAGTTCCCCGCGTTCGCCTTCTGCTCACCGCAGAATATCCCGACTTCATCGGGATGGGTTCCCCCATTCGGATATCGCCGGATCTTTGGTTATTTGCACCTCCCCGACGCTTTTCGCAGCTTATCACGTCCTTCCTCGCCTCTGAGAGCCTTTAGGCATCCCCCGTGCGCCCTTAGTAACTTTCTTCTATCCTTTTTTAGGTCGCTCAAGTTCGCTCTTTCTCGTATCTTATCTCACAGCGTTGTCAAAGAACCTTCTCTGTATTGCTACAGTCGCGATATCCAAGGATACGATCCTTTCGCCCCTTTTCTCCTCGCCGGGCAGATATCTCTCGCTTTTACGTAGTCCCGCGCAGATTTGAACTGCGGACCCCTACATTATCAGTGTAGTGCTCTAACCAACTGAGCTACGGGACTCTGTATCGCTATTTCTTGGTCCTGTTTATATTTATAAGAGGTTTAGCGTAGCGGCTCTTCTACCTTCTAGTGGTATAGAGTCGGCTCCAGAAAGGAGGTATTCCAGCCACACCTTCCGGTACGGCTACCTTGTTACGACTTAGCCCCAGTCACTGAGTTTACCCTAGGTCGCTCCCTCGCGGGTCACGAACTTCAGGTACCCCCAGCTCCCATGGCTTGACGGGCGGTGTGTACAAGGCCCGGGAACGTATTCACCGCGCCATGGCTGATGCGCGATTACTAGCGAATCCAACTTCATGGAGTCGGGTTGCAGACTCCAATCCGAACTGAGATCGGCTTTTAAGGATTGGCTCCCACTCACGTGGTCGCTGCCCTCTGTACCGACCATTGTAGCACGTGTGTAGCCCAGGACATAAGGGCCGTGCTGATTTGACGTCATCCCCTCCTTCCTCTCTGCTTGCGCAGGCAGTTCCCATAGAGTCCCCGGCTTTACCCGCTGGCAACTATGGATAGGGGTTGCGCTCGTTATAGGACTTAACCTGACACCTCACGGCACGAGCTGACGACAACCATGCAGCACCTCGCAGGCGACCATCGCTGGCTATACCCTTTCAGGTATATCCCCCCTGCGTTCGAGCCCTGGTAAGGTTCCTCGCGTATCATCGAATTAAACCACATGCTCCTCCGCTTGTGCGGGCCCCCGTCAATTCCTTTGAGTTTCAACCTTGCGGTCGTACTCCCCAGGTGGATCACTTATCACTTTCGCTTAGCCACTGATACTTCAGCGTACCAACAGCTAGTGATCATCGTTTACAGCGTGGACTACCAGGGTATCTAATCCTGTTTGATCCCCACGCTTTCGTGCATGAGCGTCAGTTGAAAATTAGTGAGCTGCCTTCGCGATCGGTGTTCTGTGTTATATCTATGCATTTCACCGCTACACAACACATTCCACCCACTCCATCTTCACTCTAGCCGTTCAGTATCAAAGGCAATCCCTATGTTGAGCATAGGGCTTTCACCCCTGACTTAAACAACCGCCTGCGCACCCTTTAAACCCAGTAAATCCGGATAACGCTCGCATCCTCCGTATTACCGCGGCTGCTGGCACGGAGTTAGCCGATGCTTATTCTCCAGGTACCTTCAGCTACCAACGCATCGGTAGGTTTAGCCCCTGGCTAAAGCAGTTTACAACCCATAGGGCCTTCTTCCTGCACGCGGCATGGCTGGGTCAGTCTTCCGACCATTGCCCAATATTCCTTACTGCTGCCTCCCGTAGGAGTCTGGTCCGTGTCTCAGTACCAGTGTGGGGGACCTTCCTCTCAGAACCCCTACCCATCGTCGCCTTGGTGAGCCGTTACCTCGCCAACTAGCTAATGGGACGCATGCCCATCCTTAACCACATCGCTGCTTTGATTATATCAGGATGCCCCTCTATAACCTCATGAGATATTAGCCCAGCTTTCGCCAGGTTATGTCTCAGTTAAGGGTAGGTTGCATACGCGTTACGCACCCGTGCGCCACTCGCCACCAGGTATTGCTACCCGTGCTGCCGTCCGACTTGCATGTATTAAGCCTGCCGCTAGCGTTCATCCTGAGCCAGGATCAAACTCTCCATTGTAATCGTTTGTTCCTTTAGCTCTTTTACCGTCCTCTTTCCACCTTTCCT